>JANQHZ010000691.1 GCA_028282445.1 Candidatus Binatia bacterium
CTGCACGGTCGAGGCCGGATTCGC
Source organism: Candidatus Binatia bacterium (assembly GCA_028282445.1). Lineage (GTDB taxonomy): Bacteria > Desulfobacterota > Binatia > HRBIN30 > CADEER01 > CADEER01. Next base: position 25 of record JANQHZ010000691.1, read on the forward strand.
CTGCTTCAGCACGCCGAGTACGTGTTTCGCGACCTGCGGTAACGGCACTCTGGACGCAGGCGAAAACTGCGACGACGGCAACGCGGCCGGAGCTGACGGCTGTAGCGCCAGCTGTCAGCAGGAGCCCGGCTGGTTGTGCGGTACGCCGGGGGCGTCGTGCAACAAGTTCGATATTTTCATCGATTCTCCGAGCAACGGAATCTTCACGACGGCGTTTACCCAGCTCGTCACCGGGAGCTATACGCTCCTGCCGCCAGGTCAGGTCGCGATCACCATCAACGGCCAGCCGGTCGATACGATCGACGAGGTCGCGCGGACCTGGTCGCACACGATCGGGACCGACGCGGCCGCCGTATTCAACCCAGTTCTGGCGCGGTTGACCAACACGGCCAACGGAGACGATGTTCGAGACCGTATCGTGGTAATCCGGGGCGATTCGATCCTGGATGGCGACTATTCTCCCGAGAGCGTCGCCTTGCGCCTCAACGATCGCGGCTTCGATTCGGTCGAGCCGCTGGTTGGCGGACTTGCGGCGGGGCAGTTCGACTTCAGCACACTGCTGCCGCCGGGCTCGGTCGTCACCGAGGGCTGTTTCGTCGAGTTCATCGGATGTCTGGGAAGCGCCGTCGTTACCGTGGGCTCGCCGGCGCCGTCGTTCGACTCGCTGGCGATTGCGCTCGACTCGCAGACCAATTCGGTTTTCGCCGATATCGACATCTCCAATCTGGTGGTGAACGCGAACATCGATGGCAGCGGGCTGGTTCCCGATTGCAGCCTCCGCCTGACATCGAGCAACCTGCAGTTGACCGGTAACTACTCGCTCGAGCCGGATGCGGGTGATCCGACCACGGTCGACGTCAACCTGGTTACGCCGCTCGGTGTCGACTTCGACAACTTCCAGACGACATTCACCTCTGGGCTGTGCGATGCGCCGATTATCGGCGATATCATTCAAGGGCTGTTGCCGGATGTCGAATCTCTGACCGTGGACGGAATCAGTGGATTTCTCGAGGACCCGGATGGCAGCGGTCCGGAGGACAGCCCGATCGCGCAGGCGATCGAGGACGTTCTCGCCGGGATTTCGGTCTCCGGCCCGGTCGGCGAAGGCGTCGGCCTGCAACTAGACTCGCCGCTGTTCATCGTGGCCGAAGACAACGGCGGTATGACGCTTGGCTCCGACTCCCGCTTCCAAGTGAGCATCGGAACCGACCCGGGGCAGTGCATTCCGCCCGCGGGCGCACCGGACTTCTCGGCCTCCTATACGGTCAACAGCTCGTTCCCCAGCTTCGGTCCGACGGCGCCGGCTACCAACGACCCGTACGGGCTCGGTATCGCCATCTCGGCGTCGGGCTTCAACCAGCTGCTGCGCGGCCAGACGGAATGCGGCCTCATGCGCTCGTCGATCACGGAGATCGATCTCGACGGCGACGGACCGGGGGCGCCGCTGGCGATCAACTCGACCCTGTTCGCGGCGCTGATTCCGGAATTTGGGCAGCTGCCGCCGCTCACGCCGCTGCGCATCGACGTTTCACCGACTTTGGCCCCGATCGTGACCGGCGAGGCGGGCTCGGGCGGCGAGCTGACCGAGCTGAGGATCGCGCAGTTCGAGCTCCAGATCGTCGAGCCGGGGCCGGAAACGGTCTGGATGGCCGGGGTTTTGGACATGCCGCTCGGGATGGATCTGGCCTTCTCCGGGTCGGGTCTGGACATCACCGTGAATGCGCCGGAAGCCGGCGAGGTGACGATCGCGATCATCAACAACCCCCTCGGCGTCAACGAGATGGATGTCGAGCAGGAAATCCTGCCGAGCTTGGTGGCGCCACTGGTGCCGTCGCTGGCTGGGGCGCTTTCCGGATTTCCGCTGCCTGAGTTCTTCGGCCTACAGCTGGACGGAGTCGAGGTGTCGCGTGTCGGGCAGTTCCTGGTCCTCTACGCGGACCTGAACGAGGCCCCATAATTTTCGAGCAGATTTGGATTGTCGGGGGTATTTTCCCGAGAGTATAGGATAGAGTACTTGCAGCCGTCGCCGGCCTCGTGGGGGCGACGGCGGAAATCGTGGTCGCAGTGAAGGAGGAAGAATGAGCCAGCAGAAAAAGAATGGGCTGCCTGCATTGAAGAAGAAACCATTGGACTTCTTGAGTCCGGCGGAAGCTCGGCAGGCAACCAAGCCGGTTGCGGCGCTCGACACGTCCGAAGCAGCGCAGGCGCTGCGGACCGAGCCCAACAGCGAGAAGATGCTTCTGGCGCAGCACATGTCGCACGCCTCGCACGGCTCGCACGGCAGCCACGGCTCGCACGGTAGCCATGGCTCGCACGGCAGCCATGGCTCGCACGGTAGCCATGGCTCGCACGGTAGCCATGGCTCGCACGGCAGCCACGGCAGTCACGGATCGCACGGATCTTGGTGATCAACCTGGTGCGAGCCGCACCGCAACGCTAACGGGAACGGGAGACGTGACGATGACGTTCAATCGGCCAAATAGGGGAAGAATCACCGCGGATTCCGGAGCGGTGCGTTCGCGCGGGGGGATTGGCGCGATGGCGATTCTTGCAGGGATTGCTTTGATCGGGATGGTGTCGAGCGCTTCGGCGCTGACCATTTCGGGCGGCCCGGTTTACAGCTTGCCGGAGGGCGGGTCCTGTACCGTCTCGGGGATTGCCACCGAGACCGGCGGCGCGACTGTATCGTGTACCGGCGTCAATGTCGGCGCGTACACTCACGTGTACTTCGGCATCAAGAACGACTTCAACGTCAACGGCGCGACCATGACCGGCACGGCGCCGACCGCTTCGAGCTCGGCGACCTTCGCTTGGTCGAGCAATACCGGGACGTCGATCACGTACGGATCCTCGTCGACGATTACCGATGTGGTTTCAGGAGCGGAGGCGGTCACCAGCGAGTTGATTTTGACCCTGACCGCCGGCTCCGGCTCGGTGGTTGCCACCGGTGGCATCCCGGCGAACACCGGAAACGGTGACATCGAGCGACTCTTCGAGATTACCGGGGGGAGCTCTTTCGACGTTTTGGTCGAGGGGAACGCCGCATCCGCCTCTCTCAGCGGTTATGCCACCGACGACGTCTACGACCCCGATCGTACGCCGGCGTCGGGTTCGGCGTCGATCCATCGCGTCGATCTCGCTTTCTACTATTCGGAGTGCGGTGACGGAGTCACCGACAGCCCCGAGCAGTGTGACGAAGGCGATGGAGTCAACGGCACACCCGGTTCGTGCTGTACGGCGACCTGTACTTTCCGTGCTTCCGGCGAGGTCTGCCGAGTCGGTAGCGGAGACTTATGCGACACCAACGAAGAATGCACGGGCGCGGGCGCGACGTGCCCGGGGGACGATGCGCTGATCAACAGCGGGGTAGTTTGCCGCACCGGCTCGGGCGACTCCTGTGACCAGAACGAAGTCTGCACCGGCGTCCCGGGCGAGACATGTCCGAGCGACGACGCACCGGGGAACAACGGTGTCGTGTGTCGAGTGGGGTCG
>JANQHZ010000717.1 GCA_028282445.1 Candidatus Binatia bacterium
CTTCGGCGGGGTTGAACCGTCTCGGCATCGTGCCGAGCAACTTCGAATTCCTTGATACGCAAACCATGGTTCCGGCGATCGGACAGGGCAGTTTGGCGATCGAGGCTCGTCGCGGCGAGCTGGGAGAGCTTTGGTCGGCGATCGAAGACCCGGTCAGCCGGGTTGCCGCGGATGCCGAACGCGCCTTCCTGGCGCGGGTTTCGGGCAACTGTGTGTCGCCCCTGGCGGCGTTGGCGAGCGTATCCGGCGATCGGGTCGGACTGAGTGCGGTGATTGCCGATCCCGACGGGGTTCGCGTGTTGCGCGACCGCATCGAGGGCGCCTGCTCGGATGCGGCGGCCCTGGGTGCCGAGTTGGCAGCCAAGATGCTCGCCGCCGGCGGTGCCGAAATCCTCGACGCCTTGGTGGAGCCGGGATGAGTCGGGTCGGCGTCGTCTACCTCGTCGGTGCCGGACCGGGGAGGCCGAGCCTGATCACGGTCGAGGGGGTGCGCAGGCTGCGCTCCGCCGATGTGGTCGTTTATGACTACTTGGCCAACGTTCGCTTGCTGGATCATGCCCCGCCGTCGTGCGAACGCATCCTGGTAGGGAAGCACGGTGGCGGCGACAAGGTGACCCAGGAGTCGATCAATCGTCTCATGATCGAACACGCCCATGCGGGCAAGACGGTCGTGCGGCTCAAGGGCGGCGATCCGTTCGTATTCGGACGTGGGGCGGAAGAAGCGCGTGCTTTGCGCGAGGCCAAGGTGCCGTTCGAGATCGTGCCAGGCGTCAGCTCGGCGCTCGCGGTTCCTGCCTTTGCTGGAATCCCGCTCACCGACCGTGAGACTTCCTCTTCGTTTACGGTGCTGACCGGTTACGAGTACCCGGAGAAGAGCGATCTCGCCGTGCGTTGGGATGCGGTGACCAGAAGCGGTGGGACCCTCGTATTGCTGATGACGACCCGCCAGCTCCGCATCAACATGGCCAAGCTCATCTCCAATGGCTTGGCGGCGGATACGCCGGTTTCGGTGATTCGTTGGGGCAGCACGGCTGAACAGGAAACCATCAGCGCCACGGCGGCGACGATTGCCGATGTCGCCGATGCCGCGGGACTGGGGCCGCCGGCCCTGGCCGTCGTCGGCAAGGTCGTGGACCTTCGACGCAAGCTGTCTTGGTACGAGCACAAGCCACTCTTCGGTCGCAATATCGTCGTCACACGTCCGCGCGCGCAGGCGGCCGACTTTGTCGAGGCCTTGGAGGATCTCGGTGCCGACGTCTTGGCGGTTCCGACGATCGAGATCGTCGAGCCGGATTCCTGGCAGCCCGTGGACGAAGCGATCGGGCGGGTCGAGGACTTCGATTGGGTGGTGTTCACCAGTGTCAATGGTGTCGAGCGATTCTTCGACCGTCTGCTGGGGCGCGGGCGTGACGCTCGGTCGCTGCATCGAGCGCGGATCGCCGCGGTCGGCCCCGCGACTGGGCGAGCGCTCGCCGGGCGAGGACTGTCGGTCGATGTCATTCCAGGTGAGTTCCGCGCCGAAGGCGTCGCGGCGGCGATGAGCGAGAGCGGATTGCGAGGCAAGAGTGTCTTGCTACCGCGCGCCTCGGCGGCGCGAGAAGTACTCCCCAAGATGCTGCAGGAAGCGGGCGCGATCGTTCGCGAGGTGCATGTGTACAACACCGTACCGGCAACGGCGGAGCATCCGTTGTTGAGCGAGCTGCTGGAGAACGGTCGATTGGATATGGTGACGTTCACCAGCTCGAGCACGGCCCGCAACTTCTTCGACTTGCTCGGCGGCCGAGC
>JANQHZ010000797.1 GCA_028282445.1 Candidatus Binatia bacterium
TTCGCATGCGTTCTCGGCGGAGCCGGCGGGCTCCCGTGGCTCGGGGTCGCTGCATCGGCCGCTTGGCTCGGCTTCCACGTACCGCGATCCGATCGTCCAAGACGAGAGCTCACCCTTGTTGCGACCGCGGCGGCTCTCGGCGCCGTCGTCGACGTTGCGTTCGTGCGCGGCGAGTTCCTCAGCTACGCATCGCCGGGCCCGTTCGACGGATTCGGCCCGGTCTGGATCGTCGCCCTGTGGGCCGGCTTCGCGACTACGCTCAACGTGTCGCTTCAATGGCTACAGGACCGCCCCGCACTGGCCGCGCTCATGGGCGGAATCTTCGGCCCACTGGCCTACGTCGCCGGCGGCAAGCTGGGCGGCGTCACCTTCGCCAGCGATCAAACCGCCAGTCTTCTGGCAGTATCCGCCGCTTGGGCGATCGCGATGCCGCTGCTGACAACGGCCGCGCGCAAGCTCCATCGAAGCGAGCCCGCCCCATCACCGAACTGACAATCCACCCACACGGCGGGGCAAGAAATCGTAGGGCGACCTCGGCCAAACCGTAGGGCGGCCCTCGGGCCGCCGACAGCCGGCGGGGCAAGCCCCGCCCTACCAACTACTCCGCTCGTGGATCGTTCGCCTCGGACCAGCCGCCGGGCTATCGGACCGACGCGCCTACCGCTTCTTCCCGAAGCGAGCCGGAACCGAACGCGTTACGTACTCGACGAGCGCTTGGACGCCGACACCGGTGCCGCCCTTCGGGTGCACCCCCCACGGGCTGTCCGAAAACGCCGGGCCGGCAATGTCGAGGTGGAGATAGGGAGTTTCGCCGGCGAACGGAACGAGGAAAAGCCCGGCGCTGATCGCGCCGCCCCACGGCCCGCCGATGTTCTTGCAGTCGGCCACGTTGCTTTTGAGCTCTTTGGCGATGCGCGGCACCAGCGGCAGCCGCCACATGTCCTCTCCGGCAGTGTCCGCCGCCGCCAGGAAACGCTTCGCGAGGTCGTCTTGCTCCGTCATCGCGCCGACCGTGTACTTCCCGAGCGCCACCATGCAGGCCCCCGTCAGCGTCGACAGCTCGATGATCTCGTCGACGTTCTCCTTCTTGATGAAGTGGATCGCGTCGGCCAGGGTCAGGCGCCCCTCGGCGTCGGTGTTCAGCACCTCGACGGTACGCCCGCTCATCCCTTTGACGATGTCACCGGGGCGCTGGGCGTTGCCCGACGGCATGTTCTCGGTCGCCGCGCACACCGCGTGCACGCAGACCGGAGGCTTGGCGCGCGCGATCGCAGCCATCGCCGCGATTACCGCCGCGCCGCCCGCCATATCGCACTTCATGTCTTCCATCGACTTCGGCGGCTTGAGCGACAGTCCGCCGGAATCGAAGGTAACCCCTTTGCCGATCAGCGCGACGCTACGTACCGCACGGCCTTTCGGCGGCTCGTACTGGAGGTGGATGAAGCGCGGCTCGTTGGTCGCGCCCTGCGCCACCGCGAGGTACAGGCCCATGCCGAGCTTCTCACACTCGGCGCGGCTACGTACCTTCACCTTCAGGCCGTGCTCCTTGGCGATCTCCTTGGCGACGCCGGCCATATACTCGGGCGTGACCTGGTTGGCCGGTCCGTTCACCAGGTCGCGCGCCTGATTGACCGCCGACGCGACCGAGGCGCCGCGCTCGAGCGCCGCCTTGGCGACGCGCTTGCGCGCCCCTCCGAGTTCCTTGGAGACCACCATCACCTGCTCGAGCACGCCGGGCTTGGTATCGCCCTTGAACTCGTCGAAAGAATAGCCGCCGAGAACGACCCCGTTGGCCATCGCTTCGACAACCGCGTCCTGGCGCCCCTTGGTGACCTTGGGCATCGCCAGCCCGATCGACTTGGCCTTGCAAGCCTTGCCTGCACGCGCCGCGATCACACCGATCATGCGCGCTTCGGGCGCGGTAAAGCCCTTGCGATCGCCGACTCCGATCAGCGCGACCCTACCCGCTCCCAACTTCCCATCGGGATTGTACACCAGAAGTTGCTCGCTCTTGCCCTCGAACGATTCCAGCCCAGCCAACCTGCTGAGGCGACCGTTCAGCGCGCTGTCGACGTCTTTTAGCGGCGACTCGTCGAGCTTCCCTTCGAACACCGGGATGGCGAGCAAGTCACCTTCGAAGAGCGGGAGTTCGGTTGTCGAGACATCGAAGATCATGTCGGCTCCGTTTGTTTTCGAGTAGTTTCAATGTGGGGTGAACAGCCACGCAGAGAAATCATCCGTTGGACCCTAGCGCAACCCATACCTGGCGCGGATACAACGCTTGGGTCGGCAACGGTACAACGGCACAGCTCTGCCATCTTTACGCTGCCACGGACGGCCGCTCGCGCAAGAGACTCAGAGACGCACGCCGGCGGCGAACAGAACCCAAGCGTTCCACCCGCCGTGCATGACGATCGGAACCCAGATCGATCCGCTCAGCCAGCGCATCGCCGCGAGCGCGCCGCCCATCGCGAAGAGCAAGGCGGCGGTCGCTGCGCCGTACTGGCCATGCACCAACACCCAGGCGAGCGACGAGAGCACCACCGCCGCGGCGACCGACTTGGCGCGCAGAGCGTCGAACATCCAGCCGCGAAACACGATCTCTTCGAACATCGGTGCAGCGATGACCGTCGCCGAAAGCAGCAGCCAGGGCTGAGAGCTACCGACCACGGCCTGCACGAAAGCCTCGTCGCCGATCCAGTAACTCGCGAACGCCGCCGCCGTCCAAAAAACCACGATCGCCGGCGACCACGCCGCGGTCGATCGCAAAGGCACGACGCCGGGGAATCGCGGGCGCCACCAATAAGCGACGATCGGAACACCCACCGCAGCGCGCAACCAGGTGATCAACGCGAAGCGGTTCCCATCGCCTCGGCACGCCCGGAGCTCGCTCGCCGAACATGCGGAGTCGACGAGGTCTCCGGCAAAGAAGAAACCGGCGGCGACCGCCACGATCGACAGTACGGCCGCGACCGAGCGTGTCACGAGCGGCGCGAAGTCGGCGTGACGGTGGTCACGGCTCCGTCGTCTCGCTGCATACGGCGCCACCGATCCTGCACTGGTGAATCTCCTCGCCGCGCAAAGCGAAGCCGTTGCCGATACCGCGATTACCGCCCTCGTCGACCATACCGGAGCCGCGGGCGTCGATTCCGTGCTCGCCATTCCCACGCGCGAAGTTGCCCGACATCCGCCATCCGGCTCCGTGACCGTCGATTCCGGCGGCGCCGTTGCCTTCGGCGTGAACACCGCGGATCGACAACTTCGAGGCTACCAGGTCGATACCGTC
>JANQHZ010000486.1 GCA_028282445.1 Candidatus Binatia bacterium
GAGGTTGGCCGTGCCCCAGAGAAGACGGATTCCGCTGCTTTCCATCCGAGTCTGCACATCATCCAGGAGGCGGTCCAATCGGTCGCAGCTTTCGGAGAAAGATGCCCCCTCGGGAGCGACGTCCCGGTCGTGAAAACAGAAGAAGGGAACGCCTAGCTTCTCGATGAACTCGAAGGCCACGGCGAGCTTCTGGCGCGCCTGGTCCATCTCGTCGCCACCCGCCGCCAACCACGGACGATCGAATGTGGCTTCGCCGAAGACGTCGCTTCCCGGCCAACAAAGCGTGTGCCAGTAACAAACCGCCAAACGCAGTTGCTCCGCCATCGTCGCGCCCAGAACCGGGCGCTCGGCATCGTACCAACGATATGCGAGCGGCTCGGTCGAATCGGCTCCGGCATACTCGATACGCCCAACATCCTCGAAGAACGGCTGTGTCATCACTTTCCTCCGAACCATTTCAACAGCGCTTGAACAGCACCCTGACGGACTCGTAAGTCTCCGCAAAGAGCGTCCGTCGGTCGCGGTAACGTTCGACCAACTCTGGGGTCGGCTCGACCACCCGCTCGATCGGGGGCGCCGAGCAGACATCCGCAATCGCCTCGCCGCCCACCGCCAGGCGTGCCAGTCTGGCCGCACCGAAGGCACCGCCGTACTCGCCTCCGACGTGATATTGCAGAGGTCGGTCGAGAGCACTCGCCAGGATCTCGCCCCACAGAGCGCTGCGCGCGCCGCCGCCGATGACCGAGATCCGGTCGATACGCGCCCCGGCTGCAGTCAGCACCTCGAGCCCTTCGGCGAAGGCGAAGGCGACACCTTCCAGCACCGCCCTCCCGAGGTCGGCGCGCGAAGTGTCGTGAGTGAGCCCGAGAAAGAGGCCCTTGGCGTCGGCATCGTTGTGGGGCGTCCGTTCACCCGACAGGTACGGCAGGAAAAGGATGCCTGATGCCTGGGGACCAGCCTCGACTTCCTCCAGCAAGGCGCGCTCGCTGCCCGCACCAAGAGCGGAGACCGCCCACGCGAGACAACTCGCCGCGCTCAAAATGACCGACATCTGGTGCCAGCGATCCGGTAGTGCGTGGCAGAAAGCATGCGCAGCGCGTTCGGGGTTCGGAGAGAATCGTTCGTTCACCACGAACAACACGCCGGAGGTGCCGAGCGACAAGAACGCGTCGCCCGGTGAGACGACTCCGACTCCGACCGCGCCGGCGGCGTTGTCACCGCCGCCGCCCGCGATCGCGACCCGACTCCCCATTCCCCACCGGCTGGACAGCTCGGGGCTCAGAACGCCCGTCACCTGGCTCCCTTCGAACAGCGCCGGCATGTGGGCGGGAGAGAGGTGCGTCGCCTCCAACATCGCCTCCGACCACCTACGGGCGCCGACGTCCAGCCAAAGCGTGCCCGCCGCATCCGACATTTCCGAAGCGTACTCACCGCACAGCCGCCAGCGCAGATAGTCCTTCGGCAAGAGAACGCGGCGGGTACGCGAGAAAACGTCGGGCTCATTCTCCTCGACCCACGCCAACTTGGGCGCGGTGAAGCCCGGCATGGCGAGGTTTCCGGTGATCTCACGGCTGCGCGGCTCGCGCCGCTCCAGCTCTGCGCACTGGGCGACACTGCGGCCGTCGTTCCACAAGATCGCCGGTCGCAATACCGATCCGTCCGCGTCGAGCAGTACCGCGCCGTGCATCTGCCCGGAGAGGCCGATGCCGGCGACCGCCGACAGCTCTTGCGACCGTCGCTGCGCCAGTGCGCACAGGGCAGTGTCGGTTGCCCGCCACCAGTCGTTCGGATCCTGCTCCGACCAGAGCGGATGAGGTCGGTCGACATCGAGCGGCTCACTCTCCTGATCGACCAAGCGCTGCTCGGCGTCGACCAACAGGACCTTGACGGCAGAAGTCCCGAGATCAATCCCTACGAACATGTCGATGCGCCAACTCGGTGCGCGATCTCATCGATCGCACCCGACGTTTGTCGATTCGAAAAGCGCCCCGTA
>JANQHZ010000500.1 GCA_028282445.1 Candidatus Binatia bacterium
TGGAAGAAGATCGTGTTGGGTCTCGTGTTGGCGGATTTCGTGGCGCTCACCGCCTACGCCGTGTACGTCAGCGGCTATGCGGGGTTCTTCGAGCTGGTGACGGCGAATTGGGCGACGACGACGGTGTTGGCTGATCTCCTGATCGCGTTGTCGTTGGTGGCCGTTTGGATGTGGCGCGACGCCAAGGAGCGCGGCGTGTCGGCGCTACCGTACCTCGCGTTGACCGCTACCCTGGGCAGTGTCGGGCCTCTGGTCTATTTGCTTCGGCGCGACTCCTAGCGGCGGGTGTCCGCCCGCTCGAGCGACAAGTCCGACGGGATTCTAGTGAGGTAGGGATTGCTGTGCGGACGGTGCCACTCGGGCGTTTGCTCGAGGCGGTCGTGTCGGTAGCGCGTTGGTTGACGATCAGCTCGGGAGTGGGTGCGCCGCGAGAGCGGTTGCCACCGCGCCGGGCAGATCGACGAAGCGGTCGATGATGGTTCCGTGGCCTTCGATCTCGGCGCGGTGACCGTGGCCGTAGTCGCATCCGACGAAGGGGATGCGGTTTTCCTGTGCCGCTTCGACGTCGCTCGCTCGGTCGCCGATCATGAGCGCCGCCAGCGGGGAATGCGATACGAGGTATTGCTTGACGATCGCGATTTTGTCGCCGACCTCGTCGGCGGTGACGATTGGTACGAAAAGGTGATCGATCGAATACGTCGAGAGGACGGTCTCGATGTACTTTCTCCGGCCGTTGGAGGCGATCACCAGGGTGAACCCATCGGCGTGAAGCTGCGCAAGGGTCGCCGGAACGTCATCGTAGAGCACGCCTTGGCGATCGGCGACGAAACCGCAGATCACCTCGAGGGTTTGCAGGTGGAGCAGGCCGATCGCTTCCTCGTCCACAACCGGAAAGAGCCGCTGGAGAATGGTGGGGACCGGCCATCCGATGTGCTGCAGGATCTCCTCGGTGTCCGGGACACGATCGAAGGAGCCGGGCCGAGCCGTGTTTACGTTGAGGATCGCCTGCCGGTAGGCCTCGCCGAGGAAGGGCTCGGAAGAAAAGATGACGCCGTCCAAGTCGAAGGCGAGCAGCTTGCGGGGACGGTCATTCATGCGTTCGGGGCATCGTTCCTGACCGCTCTTGTCTCTGCAAGCGGCGGTTTCGGAGAGACAAAAGTGTACTTGACCCGTCCGCGTTCACCCCCTAGGAAGAAACAACATGGAGCACGCAGGCGCCTCTCCCACATTCGCTCTGGTTCGAATCCCCCGTGGCGCCGCCAGGCCGACCGACGAGGATTTCCTCGCGGCCCTGCAGGAAGACCGAAAGCGCCTCAGGCTTCCGGCGCTCAACGGGCAGACCGACTTCGAAACCGCGGGTCCCTATGCGATCTCGGTGGACGGCTCCGAGCTCGACGAATACGTCGTCTGGGAAAAGTAGTTCGCGCCGCTGGAGTGCCGGCCGGTCGGGACCGGCTGGCTCCGCTACCTGGTCAGGGGCGCAGGCGATCCAGCATGCGCGGGAACGGAATCGTTTCGCGGACGTGGTGGAGCCCGCAGATCCAAGCCACGACGCGTTCGATGCCCATCCCGAAGCCGGCGTGTGGCACCGAGCCGTAGCGGCGTAGGTCGAGATACCAGGCGAACGGTTCCTCCGGTAAGCCGTGGTGCCGGATCTTGTCGCGCAGGGTTTGCCAATCGTCCTCGCGTTGTCCGCCGCCGATGATCTCTCCGTAGCCCTCCGGCGCGAGCATATCGACACACAGCGCCAGGCGCGCGTCTTCCGGGTCGTTCTTCATGTAGAAGGCTTTGCACGCGGCCGGGTACCGATGGACGAGGACTGGCCGATCGAAGGCGTCGGAGATCGCGGTTTCCTCCTCGGCTCCGAAGTCGGCTCCCCATTCGATCTCGAATCCTTTGTCGTGGAGCATCTCGATCGCTTCGTCGTAGGCGATGCGAGGAAAGGGCTTCTTGACCTTTTGCAGCCGAGCCACGTCGCGCTCGAGAATCGCCAGCTCGGCGCTGCGGTTGGCGACGACGCGCTGCACGACGTACTCCACGAAGTCTTCGGCCATGTCCATGTCGGCTTCGAGGTCCATGTAGGCGACCTCTGGTTCGATCATCCAGAACTCCATGAGATGGCGGCGCGTTTTGGACTTCTCGGCGCGAAAGGTCGGGCCGAAGCAATATGCCTTGCCGAAGGCGAGGGCACCGGCCTCGAGGTACAGCTGACCACTCTGGGTGAGGTAGGCGGTCTCGTCGAAGTAAGGGGTTTCAAAGAGGGTCGTCGTTCCCTCACAGGCGTTCGGCGTCAGGATGGGCGAATCGAAGAGGACGAAACCCCGCTCGTCGAAGTACCGGCGGCAGGCATGGGATACCTCGCTGCGGATTCTCATGATGGCGTGCTGGCGGGAGGACCGAACCCAGAGGTGCCGGTTGTCGAGGAGAAAGGCGACGCCGTGGTCTTTGGGGCTGATCGGATAGTCGGTGGACTCTCCGACCAGTTCGATCGCGGTGACGCCGAGCTCGAAGCCGAGGGGGGAGCGTTCGTCGGCTCGCACCGTTCCGCGCACCTCGATCGACGACTCTTGGGTCAGATGCGAGGCGCGTTCGAAAACCTCCGGGTCGACCTCTTTCTTGAACACGACACATTGGATGGTGCCGGTTCCGTCGCGAACCTGCAGAAAATGCAGCTTGCCGCTCGAGCGTTTGTTGTAGAGCCATCCGCGCAGCGTGACTTCCTCTCCCTCGTGGCGTGCAACGTCTTCGATGTAGGTCTGCTCCATGGGCCGCTCCGCTTTGCTGCTGCATCGCTACTTCAATGCGCTGCGGCGGTCGAGAGTTGGGAGCGCAGGAAATGCGTTGCGGCGGCTGCTAGACTGCCGACGATGGTCGGGGCGGGATACCGTGTTGTAGTCGGGCTGCTCGTATTGGCGGCGTTCGGCGTTTCGTGTCGTTCGGAGAACGCGACCGGCCAGCTGGAGCCGGTCGTGCGGATCGGGGAGGAGCGCGGCGAGACCTCCGCGTCGATCGGCGACGAAACTCGCTACTTGTTATCGGAGGTTCGCAATAGCGTTGTCCTGGTAGGCCCGCGCTTCGAGGTGCCTGCCGATGGCGAGTTGGTAGTGCCGCGCACGACCAACCGCCGTTTGGTTGGGGCGGAACGACTGGTGGTCTCGGCTCGAGCGACGATCGATTCGCGCACGTGGTCTGATCTACCGTTGGCGATCGCGCCGGTGGAGAGAGACGGAAATCGTGAGGCCTTTTCCGTCAGGCTGCGTTTCCCGGATTCGATGCGGGGAAAGCCGGCCCGCCTGCACGGCGTCGCCTGGGTGCCTCACGCGGGCTCCCGGACACGCGAATCGAGCGACCTGATCGAGGTCCCGCCCAACGCCGTTCTCGAGGTTGGTGGCGGCGTGCTCTCACCCGCACGAGAGCAGGGCGACGTTCGCTTTCGCGTCGAAGCATGCCGAGGCGAGGAATGTCGCGAGCTGTTGTCGGAGACGGTGCGCGGCGACAGCAGCCGCTGGTCCGACTGGCGCATCGGGCTGGACCGCTACGCAGGTCAGCGGATTACCCTCGCGTTTGAAACCGAGTTGCTGGGATCGTCGCCAGAGTCGTACTCGCTGGCAGTTTGGTCGAGACCGACGGTGTACGCTCGCCGGGGAGCCGAGCGTTCGAACGTGATTCTGCTGTCGATCGACACGCTGCGGGCCGATTACCTGTCCTCGTATGGGCACGAGCGCGACACGTCTCCGAAGCTACGGCGGTGGTTCGAGTCCAACGGGGTTCTGTTCGAGAACGCCGTAGCGGCGGCCACCACCACCGGTCCGTCGCATATGACGATGTTCACCTCACTCGTTCCGACCGTTCACGGGATTGCCGAGCGACCGGGAGTGGCCTCGCCGGCGCCGCTCACTCTCGCCGAGGTGCTTCGCGCCGAGGGCTACGTCACCGGTGCGGTCACCGAAGACGGGCCGCTGCACGCACGTTGGGGGTTCAGTCGGGGATTTGACAGCTATGCGGAGAACACCAGCTCCGATGTGATGCTTCCGGAAGGGCACGTCGCGGCGACCTTCGGCAAGGCCGAAGAGTGGCTGCGGCGCAACGCCGACAAGCCCTTCTTTCTGTTCTTGCACACTTTCGAGGTGCACTATCCGTACACGCCACCGGCGCGCTATTCGGCGCTCTTCCAGAACGTCGAGCGTCGCCCGGGTTTGCCGCCCGACTACGCGCCGGAGCTCTACGATCGGGAGATTCGCTACGTCGATGACCAGCTCGACGCGTTCCTCGACAAGTTGCAGCGGGCAGGGTTGCTCGAAGACACCGTCGTCATCGTGACCTCCGACCACGGCGAGGAATTCCTCGAGCACGGCCTCATCGGACACGGTGGCAACCTCCACCCGGAGGTTCTCCACGTGCCTCTGTTGTTTCGCGGCCCCGGTATTCGCGGCGGCCGCCGAATCACGTCGCCGGTCGCCCACACGGATCTCATGCCTACGGTTCTCTCGTTACTGGACATCGAATCACCCGCGGTCATGATGGGGCGCAGCCTGGTCGAGATCTTGCGCGGCAACGCGGATGCGCTCGCCGACGCTCCGCTCTACAGCGAAGCGTGGTACCAGACCGTCATGCTCGCCGGCGGGGCTACACGCCGGATTCCGCAACCGTCGATCGCGGTTCGCCAAGGCGACCGAAAGCTGATTCGGAGCGAGGGGCCCGGCGGCGCAGGGTATTCGTACCGGTATTACGATCTCGCTGCGGATCCTCACGAGATGGTCGATTTGTACCCGAAAGACCCTGGGGCAGTCGAAGATTTGAGAGAGTTGTTGGCTTCGTACGAACCGTTGATGGGCGCGATGCGCAAGCGCAGCGCTGACGCCCGCAATCGGTTCTCGCAGGGGGCGTCGAAGAACGCTCCGACCGATCTGGAGGTCGACCCGGCGATCGCTGAGAAGCTGCGGGCGCTGGGATATGTCGAGTGACCGGTCATCCGCCGTGGAGATTGCTGCTTTCACGGATGAGACAGTTTCACACCCGGTCTTCTCAGTATTAATACGTCTTCTGGTCGTATTTCGTTGGCTGGCGGGTTTCCGCCGATGGTCCTGCTCTTGCAGTGACAGTCGGATTGGGAGGGAGATCCGTGATGAAGCAGAAAAACAATCAGTCGACGAGGCGGCCGGGTAAATCAAAGATCCGCCCCCTGGGCGGCGAAATGTCGGTCAGCGGCGCTCTCTCCGAGGCTCAGATCGCCACCGCGGCGGACCAGGGATATCGTACCATCATCGACTTACGCGGCGCGGGAGAGCCGATCGCCGGGATCGCGCCCGATCACGAGAGAAGGACTGCCGAGGGGTTTGGAATGGCGTACGAGCACATTCCCATGGGCGGCAACCCGCTCGACGGATCTCGGGTCAACGATCTACGAGTCGCGTTGTGGGCGGCCGAGCCCAAAATCCTGATGCACTGCGGAAGCGGAACCCTGGCGGCGTTGTGCGCCATGATCCACCTCGGTTGCCAAAGTGGTTGGACGATCGACCAGTGCCTGGATTTTGCGCGCGAGCATGGGATCGATTTCTCCGCGGTGCCCACGATCAAGGCCTATTTGGAGCAGTATCTGCAGCGCAACAGTCGGGCTTATCTTGAGACGGTGTCTAGTTCCCAGCCCGGCAGCAGGACCTCCGTATAGACGCGCTGGAGATGTCCCGATCTTCGGATCCGCGGCGAGGCGTCGCCGAGACCCTTGACGGCTGCAGGCCAATTACGTACTGAACGTTCAGTATGACCGACGCGGCGCGGCCCGCACGCTCCGAGAACGGGCGGCGGGACCTCATGGATATCGCGATCGACTGCTTCGCTCGCTACGGCTACCAGGCGACCTCGATCGCCCGGATAGCGGACTCGGCCGGCCTGACCAAGGGGGCGATCTATTACCATTTCCGCGACAAGGAAGAGCTCCTCTTCGAGGCGGTAGCAAACAGGCTTTCGCAGTTCGAGCGCAGCGTTTCCGGCCAAATATTGCCTATCGGAGATGCCTCGAAGGCGCTGCGCGACACCACGCGGGTGTGTCTCGATCACGCCACCAAGAGCAACCACCGTCGTTTCATCGTGACGTTGATGGTGGAGGCGATCGATACCAACGCGGCGCTGGCGGAGCAGTTTCGCGCCATGATGCAGCGCTTTCGCGGTTTTCTCGGCGAGGTCATCAAAGCCGGCCAGGGCCAAGGGATCTTCCGATCGGATACGGACCCGGCGCAGGCTGCGGCTGTCTACGCGGGAGCCGTGATGGGTGCCGAGATCCAGTACTACCAAGATCCGCAAGGCTTCGATCTCGAAGGGACGGTGAACGCTTTCCTCGAGCAGTATCTCGCTTCGCTCGAGGTCCGTCCCGGGGGCGGTTTGGACAAGAGCTAGAGGAATCGGCGCGACTTCGG
>JANQHZ010000888.1 GCA_028282445.1 Candidatus Binatia bacterium
TACGACGCCAACACCGAAATGCTGTCCTACACGGGCGTCTACGACGAGAGCGGGCTCGGTGATCCGCTCCTGTTGCTGAACGTCATGACGCAGCGGGAACGCGACGAGCTGAAGGAGATGAGCTCCGAACCGGCGTGGGCGGACGCGATCGATGCGCTCTATGCACTGAGCCGCAACCCCAACGGCGTCGACGCGGACGGCAACATGGAGCCGGACGACGCTCTTCAGATCGGCCTGACCATGGACGGCTCGAAGGTCGTGCCCGAGAAGCTCCTCGGTTCGACCCTCGGCTCAAAAGCCCTGACCGCCGGTCTGGCCGAATCGACCGGCTACGTGACGGTTGCGTTCAACAACGACCCGACCCTCGCTCCGCTGGTCACCAGCCTCGCGGTCATCAAGGTCGACTGCGCTCCCTACCAAGGGCAGATCAACGTCATCCCGTCGGCCAATATTTTCGACGAGCAGGTTACCTTGCGTCACAGCGGCGACTTCGCCGGAGATGCCGACAGCAAGGAGTTCGAATGGTACCTGGCGGTCAAAGAGGGTGACTGTCAGAGCATTCCGGTCCAGCAGTATCCGGGCGCTGTCCAAGCGCCGTGGACGCAACTTGCGGCCGGCCCCGGAATCATCGACGTGACCTTGAGCGGCCCGGGCGTCAACAGCCTTGCCGATACCTGCGTCATCGCCCGCTATCGAGGCTATCCGGTATGCGAGAACCAGCTCCCCGACGGAACGCCCAGTCAATGGGCCGGCGCCCCCTTGGGGACGAATTCCGCCGTCGATCCGCGTGCGCAGCTCGTACCGGGCTGGCTGACCCGGGTCACAGACGGACTGAATCCTTTCGACCAGAGGACATCCGACTTCCGCAACAACGAGGTCGATACCCTCGCCAACCTGCTGGTCACCGCCGGCGAACGCTTCGAAGGACCGATCGCGTTCAACCCGGACGCCGACGCGCTCAACAGCGTCGGACTGATCGAAATCTACGAGACGGTGCTGCAGCGTGCGGAAGATCTGTCGATCAACGCTGACATCAGCGTCGGTGCGGTCAACAGCAAGCTGCTCGACGTGGCGGCGCGGATCTCCGACCTCTACATGGCTCTCGGCAACGAGGCTTTCGGTGACGCTCTCGATCCGACCATCGGTTTCGACTCGGCCGGACAGTTCGGCACTGCCGTCACCACCATCTTCGCTTTCCAGGACCAGGCGGATTCGCTCCTCACCGAGGAGCTTGCGCTGCTGCGCGGCCGCGACGAGTGCGCCATTTGCTCGCCGCCGGTTTACAACCGCCTGATCTGGAACTTCACCGGACGCGACGGACAGGTCGCCTACCAGCAGAACTACAACATCACCAATCAAGACGGCGACGCCGACATCGACGAGTTCGATGCTCGTATCCTGTACCCGCAGGGGCACGGCGACGCCTGGGGGCACTACCTGACGGCGATCAAGGGCTACTACATGCTCCTGCGCCACCCCAATTTCGTGTGGCTGCCGCGCGCCGATTCGGTCGCGGTCGCCGGCGCCGAGATCCTCGTCGACTT
>JANQHZ010000929.1 GCA_028282445.1 Candidatus Binatia bacterium
AGAAGCGAAGGAGTTGCGGCGGCACCGTGCTGACGAACTCGTCGCGATCCGAAATGCCATCGTCGTCGCTGTCGGGATCGTTCGGGTCGAAGTCGGTACGGCGCTCGACACCGTCGTGCAGCCCGTCGCGATCGGTGTCGTAGACCAGCGGGTCGGTGCCTTCGCGAAGCTCCACGTTCGACGGGATACCGTCACCGTCGTGATCCGCGGTGAGGTTGGACTCGGGAATAGTCAGGTCCGCCACCAACTCCTTGACCATGACGACTTGATTCTCGACGACCGAGTCGGCTCCGCGCACGACGGTCAGGAAGTCGCCGACGCGCACTTCGTCGACGTCCTCCGGGATCGGGTTGAGCGCATCGGCGACGATGTTGGGGCGCACCGGCGTAAGGATGCGCGAGCCGATCAAAGGCACGTTCTGACTTGGGCCGACCAGGCGAAAGCGATACTCGCCGTCGACCGGCAAATTGTGATCGGCCAGCACGACCGTCGCCGCGACATCGCGCGAGTTGAGTCGCTCGACCAATCCGCAACCGCCGACCCCGATGTAGTCGATGGTCTGAAAGCCGCCGTCGATCTCGGCGCGCAGACGAATCAGTGCCGCACCCATCAGCTTCGGCTCTGTACAGTCGATGTCCATCGGCATCAGCTCGAGACGGTTGGTGGTTTGCCGGCCGAGGTTACGCACCGACAAGCGCGAGGGTAGCGGACCGAGCAGCCGATTGGCGCGCCCGTTCGGCATGCGCAAGGCGATTCGATTTTGATTGTTGCCGCGCAGCGACTGGCGTACCAGGCGGCGCCGTCCAGTGTCCTCGACCTGCAGCAACGCGACCCCGTTGCGACGGCGGCTGCGAAACAGATTGGTGCCCTCGACGACCAGGATCTGTCGATTCTCCGGATCGTTGGGGTCGGCGTAGCGCTCGGCCGAGAACAACGAAGGCCGGTCGAGGTTTCTCACTCCGTCGAGAACTTCCTCACCGTCGAGCACTCCGTCCCTGTCGCTGTCCGCATGGAATGGATCGGTGCCGAGGAAGGCTTCTTGCAGGTTGTTGAGCCCGTCGCCGTCGACGTCGAGCACCGGCTCGACCAGCGGCACGCCGTCCGGGCCAATCGGGGCGCCGATACACCATGCGCGCGCCGCCGACGGCAACGTCGCCAGGAAGAAGCCGGCGACCAAGCCCAATCGCCCGAGCCACGAGCGCCGAGTCCTCCCACGCCTGCTGTCGTCGTGTCGTTGCAAGAAACCGTTTCTCCAGTCTTTCGAATTGACGGCGAGGAACCGTTCGCGCCTCGTTCGGGATCTGTAAAGAAGCAATGTACATGCCCGGCAAGCGGGCATCTTTACAGATGCAACACTTCCGGGTTTTGCGCGCAAACCGGTCGGGGTCGCTACGAATTATTGTTCGGGCTCGGGGCGAACGTTGGTTCGCCACCGACGGTTCGGCGCAGCGCCACCACGACGCCGACAAACAAACAAACCAGGCCCAACGGCCCCTCGGCGGCGAACCGGCGCGGCAGGACGGTCTCGAGGGCAGCGACGGAGCGCCGGTACGGCGTCGAATCGAGTGGCGCCGGCAGCTGCCAAGTCGCGCCGCCCCAGCCGGAGGCGCGCTCGAGGATGCGCCCGTATCCATCGACCAGCATCGACGGGCCTCGGTTGGCCACACGAACTAGGGGGATGCCGTTCTCGACGGCGCGGAACACCGCCATCGCCGCCTGCTGCCCGGCGCCAACGCGACATCCCGATACCCACCTCGCGCCACAAAGGCCCCCGCTACACGCCCGTCGCCAAGCGCGGCGACAAGCCCGACGC
>JANQHZ010000957.1 GCA_028282445.1 Candidatus Binatia bacterium
TCTTCGTACGCGAAGCTACAACGCGTCGGTGTCGCCGAGCACGCACTGCCAGCGTGCTTGCTGCCGAACGTCGGTGAATCGATCCGCCGAAACGGACGAGGCAGGGGGCGCAGTAGCGAAAAAGTGCATCTCCGATGGGCGCTCGACCATTCCAAGCCAGCGCATTGCGGACCGACGTTGCCATCCCTGCGTCGCGGCGAACTCGAAGGCTTCGCAACCGGCATCGACTGCCGTTTCGACGGCGCGCAACAGGAGCGCGAGACCGACTGCGACACGGTCCGCCGGAGCTACGAAGTCCATCAGCCATGCGCGCGGACCGTCGCAACGCACTACGCAGTATCCAAGCAACTCATCCCTTTGACCGAGCGCCGCAAAAGCGGCGTGTCGGTACGTCGGGTGATCGAGGTAGCGCCAGTTGAGGAACTCCGCCGAGTGCGGGCACCAGTAGCCCTGCGTCGCCATATGTCGAGCCGTGACCTCGTCAAATGCGGCGTCGAATCGCCGTACAGACTCGACCCGAAGTGCTCCGGCAGCCAGTCGGCAGACAGCCAACCAAGCGTTCCTACCATGCTCGCTGATCGAGCCAACGAACCTTGCCGCGGGCCAACCTCGTTTCTGCAGACGCTCGTCCAAGCGAAGCGGAAGCACCATGCGGCTGATCACACCAATTTGCGTTACTTTGTCCGCTGCACCCGCTGCGACGGCGCGCGCATTGGGCCACCCGATCTCGAGACACGGGTCCTCGCAACGCAGGCCGGCCCGGAACTCGGCCTGCAGTTGTCGCATCCCCTTTCCTCGTAGATCTTTCAGGGTTCCCCAGTCGCCGCCGTTTACACCGTCGACGGGCTCGTCCGCAGACGCGATCGGCCACGGATAGCGCGCGGCGCAAGACACCATTCGTCTGGAGCTCTTCTCGCGGACGACGATCACCCGCGCCACCCCCTTTGGGTTCCGCTCGTAGATCCACTCGAAGAGTCGCCGCGGGCGCCGGGTATCGAATATGGCCTCGACCAGGTCGTAGACCTCAGGGAACTCGTCGACGCCGACAAAGCCCACTTCGTAGCGTGGGTCCGAGCACACGCTACTCTGCGACGACTCGAGGAGGGCATTAAAGACTTCGTCGCCTCGATCCCACCTCGGCAGCCGACAGCCGGCCCTCACCACCGGGTGCCCCGATCCGGGACGCGGGCGAAACCACCTCGCGAACGGCCGTACAACCTACGTCGATGCCGCTCACGGCCCACTTCCCTGCCCAATTCTCGCATTCCGTCCTCACCAGGCTGGCACGGGTGTCTCGCCAAACAATATGTGCCTTAGCAGCCGGCTTACTTTTTCAGCGGACTGTTAGAACCTCGCGCCCACCGAACGACGATTCTCAGCATGCACTCGTGCATACTATGCTCGAGCACGATAGTCGCGTCTTCCCTAATCGAAGTTCCACCGACGTTGCTGCCCGAGTGAGCACTTCCTCGCTCGATCCGTTTGCGTGTACTCATGGCCCGCATGGTGTAAGGTCCGGCTCTGGGGAGGTAACCGTGTCGGACGATAACTCACCATCGAAGGTTCGTACGATCGTCGGCTTCGGCCTGATTGCTCTCGGCGTGGGCGTGTTCGCCGTGCGCTTGCTCCACTCCGGCGCGTATGCCGTGCCGCGCAGCACGCCGATGCTTGCCGGCCTCGGCTCGTTGGCTGTCGGAGGATTGTTGCTGTGGCACGGAGCGCCGCGCTTGGTGGGACGCATCGGCCTCGCGCTCAGCCCGTTGCTGTTGTTTCTCGGCCTCTACGTCACCATGGCCGAGCTCGAAGAGGTGGTGTCGCTCTACGCCACCGACAGCGCGGGCAACTCGCAAGAGCTACGGCTGTGGATCGTCGATCGCGACGACGGCGAGTGGGTCGGAATGCCCCGATCCAAAGCGATCGAGCACTCGCTCGACGGCGCTCGCCTGCAGCTCCTGCGCGACGGCGAGACACGCTGCGTCGTGCCGGTTCTGCACGAGGATCGCGCCACCGTCGGCGAGATCCACGCCATGAAGGTCGACAAGTACTCCGTCGCCCAGGCCGCCGCCGCCGTTGGCTTGTATCCGGCGGAAGCGAGAGACACCGCGGTATCGCTGCGTCTCGACCCCTGCCCGCCCGGCTGAGCGGCGGGTCGACCTCAAGCCGACTGGTTCAACCGCGCCACCAGCGCGCGCACGACCGCGCGAGGACTCAGGCGCACCGATTGCGAGGCCAGCTTGTTGGTGATGCCGTGCACGATCATCGGCTTGCCCGCCATCATCGCGTCGTACGCCTCTTTGGCAACGCCATCGGAGTCGGCTGCGCCCAGTCGAAACAACACCGACTTGGCATTGCCGGCGACATCGCCAAACTCCGTCGCGGTGGCGCCCGGACAGCTGACCGTCGCGGTCACCCCACTGCCGTGAAGCTCATAGGAAAGCGCCTCGGTGAAGTCGTTCACGAACGCCTTGCTCGCATAGTACGTCGCCATCCCTGGTCCCGGCTGGAATCCGGCGGTAGACCCGATGTTCAAGATGCGCCCGCTGCCGCGCTCGACCATCGCCGGCACGAAGAGGCCTGTCAGGTGAACCAAGGCGGTGATGTTGACCTGCACCATCTCGAGCTCGCGCTCGAGATCGAGCTCGGCGAACGCCCCCGAGGTGCCGAAGCCGGCGTTGTTGACGAGGTACTCGACATCGATGCCATGCTCGGCGAGCTTGGCCGCGATCCGGCCCGGCGCTTCGGCGTCCGCCAAATCCTCGGCGATCACCGTCGCCCGCGTTCCGCCACTCTCGATCTCGGCTGCCAGCTCCTCGAGTCGCTCGCGACGACGCGCGACCAACACCGTATCGTGGCCGTCGGCGGCGAATAGCTTGGCGAAGCCGCGACCGAGCCCGGCGGACGCCCCTGTGATCAACGCAGTCTTTTTGTCGCTCATACCGACCTCCGCCGCAATCCTGACTTGGGGGAGGATTTATGCAAGCGGAGCGGTGGTGAACAGTGAGCAAAGGCTTAGGCTTAGGCTGAGGCGAGGCTGAGGGTGGAGGGGGCGCATTGGAAAACAGAAACCGCTGTCGCGCTCGGCGCGACCACCATCCTCAGCCTCCGCCTGCGCCCTAGCCTAAGCCTGGATCGCATGAAAGCTCATAACTTGTGTGGTAAGCCTCACCTCATGATCCTCACCAATGTCGAGACAGTTCCGGGACACAGCATCGTAGAGCACTACGGCTTGGTTCAGGGCAGCACCATTCGCGCCAAGCACTTCGGGCGCGACATCATGGCCAGCTTGAAGAACTTGGTCGGCGGCGAGCTGACCGGCTACACCGAGCTGCTCATGGAGGCGCGCGCCGAAGCGACCCGGCGGATGGTCGCCCAAGCCGAGGAGCTGGGCGCGAACGCGATCGTCAATGTGCGCTTCGCAACATCCTCGGTCGCGCAGGGAGCGGCCGAGCTACTGGCGTACGGCACCGCCGTACGCATCGACTAGGGCGGCGAGATGGAGTTATTCGTCGATAGTCTAGAGCTGTGGATATTTCTCGGGCTACTGACACTCGGCTACGTCTCCGGCCGTTCGGTCGAAGCGCGCCACTACGCCGACATCCGTAAACGCGAAGAGAAGGCGCTGGCCATACCGGTGATCACGTCGAAGACTCTTGGCGACTCGCGCCCGATCGCATCGAGTGTGCTCGCGACCGGATCGGTCGTGGTTGCGATCGACTACTACAAGCGCTTTCTCATGGGACTTCGCAACCTGGTCGGCGGCGAGTCGGCGGCCTACGGATCGCTGATCGACCGCGCTCGTCGTGAGGCGGCGCTGCGCATGCGCGAGTCGCAACCCGATGCCGACCTCTTCCTGAATTATCGTATCCAGACGGCTACTCTGTTTCACGGCCGCGGCAACAACCCCGCATCGATCGAGATCGTCGCCTACGCGACGGCAGTTCGCTTTCGGGACTCGTGAAGTACGTCCCCAAACGGCTCGAGCGAACCGCGGATATCTCCCGCGGCCAGTCGAGCGTTTGGGGAACGATCGTCGATCTCGCTCAGCTCGCCCTCGTACTGCTCGCGATTTACTTAGCTCTGGGTCTCGTCGCCGACCTTGCGGCCGAGAACATCCCCTCGTCCTGGGAGGCCCGCTTTTCCTGGGCGCCGGACCTGAGCGACAGCGACGACGGCCTCGCGCGTGCCGAGGCGGTTCTCGACCGCCTGCTGAACGGAGCCGACCTCAGAGCGCTGCCCTACCGCGTCGTCGTCGCCGATCACGAGCTGCCAAACGCCTTCGCGTTTCCCGGCGGTACGATCGCAGTCACCAGCGGCTTGCTCGACAGTATCGAAAGCGACATCGGGCTCGCCATGGTCATCGGCCACGAGCTCGGACACCACCAGAGACGCCACGTTCTGAAGAGATTGGGTCGCGTATTCCTCGTCGTCATTCCGGTCCTGGCCTTCAGCGGCGATGCCGGCTCCTGGATCGACGATCTGCTCAATGTCGGCGAGGGAAAGTACTCGCGCGACCAGGAGCGCGAAGCGGACGAGGTCGGTCT
Source organism: Candidatus Binatia bacterium (assembly GCA_028282445.1). Classification (GTDB taxonomy): domain Bacteria; phylum Desulfobacterota; class Binatia; order HRBIN30; family CADEER01; genus CADEER01. Next base: position 4,542 of record JANQHZ010000957.1, read on the forward strand.
CGAGTTGGTGTTCGCCGCCTACGGCGATACCCGCGGCGCCCTCGAATTCTTCGAGCTGATCGCCTCCGAGG
>JANQHZ010000971.1 GCA_028282445.1 Candidatus Binatia bacterium
GAACGAGGACACCTGGATCATCGCCCGCGTTTCGCCGGCGACCGGGTCGACGACCGCGATCCGGTGCCGGCCATTGTGGGTCGCGCTCAAGGAAACGTAGATCTCGCCGCCACTCGGATGGACGGCGAACAACCTCGGCTGAAAGTGCTGCGGACCGCGCCACACCTCCGCCGCCTCGGAGCCGACTTCGACATGGCGAACGACGGCCACTTCGGTATCGGTTCCGTCGAGCTCGGTGCGCAGAAGCAGGTACGCGCCGTCCCCGGCCGGGTCGACCGAAGCGGACAGGATGCGATCCTCGTGGTAGGCATCGCGCCCACCGCTGGCCAAGAGCTCGCCGGTCGCCAGGTCGACGAATCCGAATTGCGCCGAGCTTCCGAGAATGAGAGCACGCGTGCGGCTAAGCGGCGCAACTCCCAACCCGGAGCTGTATTCGAAGTCGTAGACCTCGTCGGTGTCGACGACGATTGAGCCGAGCGAGTCGCCGGTCAGGAAGTCGATCGACTCGATGAAGTACTCGTCCGGTCCCAACCTGTGGCGATAGTGGATCGCGTCGCCCCGTGGGGCGACGCTCGACACCAGAGACGAGCGGTCCTCTACCTGATCGAACCACCCTGTAGGAGATCCCTCGCCACCACCGTCGACCGACAGCCCGTTGGTCTCGAGCGTTTCCTCCAACACGACGTACAACGAGTCCTGAAGCGGCGACGTGAGCAAATTGCGGAGACGTCGGTGCGGGGTGACGATCGTGCTGCTCCGCGTGTCGACGTTGAAGCGCGACACTGCGGCGCCGACGTAGTAGTAGGAACGATCCCGCGCTCGCCAAGCCCCGAGGGGACGCACTCGCCCCACCAACTCGGCCACCACCGGCGCCCCGTCGCGCCACCACCACCGCGAAGTTTCGGCGATGAAGCTCAAGTCGGCCGTGCGGAAGTGTGATTCGTAGCCGAGCTCGACGATCGTGCCGTCTTCCGAGAAGTACACATAAGACTCCCGGTCGTAATCGGGAATCCGGTCCGGGTAGGCGATCGTCTCGACGATCTCGAGATCGTCGATCGTCACCCGGTAGATGGCCGACGGAGTGACGACCATGGCGAGCCCCGCGGCGGGCAGAGCACCCACACCGACTACGGTGTCACGAAAGTACACACGATCCACCTCAGCCCCGGTCGAAGCCCGGTAGCGGGCGAGGTAACGCGAGCAACCCATCAGCACTTCGTCGCCTTGCCAGGGTAGCGTCGGGAAGTAGTCCCAGGCGTCGGCGCCGCCGCAGAAAGCCGCATCACGCACGGCTCGCTCGTCGAGATCCACGACATCGCCGTTCCAGCCGACCGCCCAGCGCCCGTCTTCGGTAAAGACCCAAGGGTCCCAGGAACGACGCACGGACAGCTCTTCGACGATCGCGTGCGTGCGCGTGTCGACCATGAAGAGCGGCGCTCCCGAAGATGAGCTATCGCCTTGCACCAGAGCGAGGGGGCGGCTCGGGTGAAACGACACATGGTCGGGGCGGGCGATCGGGATCTCACCGACGATCGCCTCGCCGTCGAAGATTCGAACTCCCACGTCGCGATACGCCAGGATGTACGCAAAGGTCTCGTCGGGAGACCAGACAATCGAATCGGCCCCGAGGTCTTCGTCGCCCGCGAAGAGAGTCGTCGACTCACCGCTCTGTACGTCGAGCGAAACGACATCCGAACCGGCGACCCCCACGACGCGCGCGGCGTCGGCTCGAACCACAAAGACTTGCAGAAACGCAAGACAGAAAAGCGTCGCCCGACCGAGCTCTCTCCTCATGGCACGGTTAGGTAAGCAATACGCGCTCCGCTCTGCGAGAGTCCGTGCTTGCTATCGGATCCCGCGCTCGCCGCGGTGGATTCTGGCGTCGCTGCAAGTCGAAGGAGCGCAGCCACGCAAGTTCACCCGGGCGCAAGACCGCGGTCCGCGGCCCTACGGCACCAGCAGCGCCGCCAAGCCGAGGAACAAACCGATGCTGATGCAATCGGTGATGCTGGTCAGGACGATGCCCGAGGCGGATGCCGGATCGGCGCCGGCCTTGCGCATCAACACCGGCACCAGCACTCCCGCAATCCCGCTCAGGAAGCAGGAGCCGGCCATCGCGATACCGACCACCGCCACCGAGGTCAGAGGAGCGCGCTGCTTCGGGGGGCGGGGGACTCGTGAAGACGCTACACGACACCAAGGTTGCGGGACCGTTGGCAATTCCCAGATCGATACTGAACGGAGTTCGTCCGCCGTGCACGGAGAGCTGTGCGACGTCGGTGATCCGCCAGGGAACCACGAATTGCGCCATCCGCGCGGGCGACAGCGTCAAGATCACGGGAATCAAACCGGCGGGCGATTCCGGATCGCCGCCGCGACGAAGCAAGCGAAACAGGACTCGCTTGGCGCTGCCGCCGACCAGGCACCGAACGACGTCACCCTGGTTGAAGGTGCGGACGACACCGAGATCGAGCCAGCCCGACCCCCAGGTCGCGGAGGCATTGACGAGGCCTTCAAGCGGCTCGGCGCGGACCGCGCCGCAGAAACCGATCACGAGTGGGAGTACCGTTGCGTAAGCTCTCATGCTGTTGCCCATCCGTACATCCTCCTAGAAACTGTTTTTCAAATTCAGGACGATTCGATAGTCCGACACGAGGTCGCCGCGAAACTCGCGCGACGCCATCGGCCATTGATCGAGCACGACGGCCCAGATCTGGTTTCTCACGGCGCGGTCGGTGGCGTCGCGAAACGAGAGGGAAACGCGGCTCTCCCCCACCGGAGCAGCGACGGTCGCCTTGACCGCCAAAGCCGGAATCGCGCCGAGCCGCATCTGAAGCCGGTCGGCGCGCTTGCGGGCTCCCGGTGCATACAGGATCTCGACGCTCCGGCTCGACTCGCTCGGAGCCGGCGGCGGTGCGACCCCGACGTCGGAGCCAGACAGCAAGAGGCTCGCGATCGCAAGAGCCGCCACCGCCGCCATACTCACCACCGACACGCCAGCTCCGCTGAACAGCCAGTCGCGGTTCTCCCGCACCCATCCTCCAAACCACCGCAGCCACTCAGCCCAGGTCGAGGGGTGGAGAAGTTCTCTACGCACCAGGGCTCTCCGAGACATAGCCGTCATCTCCCATGATGTCCTCGAACATCTTTTCCCAGCGATTGATCACCGCCTCGATCTGCTTGCGGCGCATGAAGTCGGGCATATCGGACGTCTCCAGCTCCGCCAGCCACGCCTTGGTGGTCTCCTCGAGCTCCTTTGCGATCTCCCGGCGGCGCTGTAGTTGCTGATGACCGAGGGTTGCCAGGTGGGTGAGGAGGTCCTCGCGAATGAGTGCCAGCGCCTTCTTGAGCTCAACCTCGAGGCGGCCCTTGTCGTAGACGTCCTGGGCTTCGAGGATGTGCCGCAGCCGCCTCTTCTGCGCCTTGAGGACTTCACCCACGAACTGACTCTTCGCGATCGCCCTGCGCGGCCCGGCAGGCATCGCGTCGATGTGGTCGGAGACCTGTCTCACGCTCGGCGTGGTTGTCCGCGAGCGCTGCGCCGGGACCGATTTCCCGCTGGGGAGGGCTGCGTTCTCGCTCGTTGCCACGCCCACCGCGAGGTTGTCCACTGCAGTCCAGTCCTTCGTCATTGTACAACTCCTTCCCGGTGCTCATCGTGTCTCGCACCATTCGAATGAGCCTCTCTCATGGAAGCTCCGTTTCCGGTCGGCCGGTCGACGTCCTCGTTGAGCCAATCGAGGTCGCCTACGAACGCGGCTTTGCCAGCGCGGATCTCGCTTACCTGCAATTCGTGCTCCTCCCGCAGGCGACGCCAGGCATTCCTCTTGCGGCGACGCTCGCGAGCCGCCGGGTCGTCGCGCAGAACCCCCCGACGCACCGCATGCCAACCCAGCGGCGCAACCGCTGGGACCTCATCGACGAACTCCTCCACCCCCTCGAGCTTCGCCACGACAAACTTCGGGAACCTGCGCCACGGCCGCCCGGCCAGGACCAGCAGCACAACGATTTGCTCCACCCCCAGCGCCAGAAACAGCG
>JANQHZ010001017.1 GCA_028282445.1 Candidatus Binatia bacterium
CGGCGATCGGGCGAGCGTCTCAGTGCTTCAGCCAGCGAGCATCGCTCACCAGGCAGACTCCTCCCGATCTCTTGAGGATGGGGCGTATCGACTCTACGAACACCTCCGTCTGTTCGGCAGGAGCAGCGACCACGAAGACCACGTTCTGAAAGGCGCTCGAAAGCGAGTCGACTTGTCGCTCGCCACGCTGACCACGGCCGACGACGGCGTGCAGCATGGTAAATCCGTCGATCCCGGCTTTGTCGATCAGCTCGGCAATCTTCGGTTGTTGGGCGGCCTCGACCACGATCTCGATTCGCTTTACGTCGCGCATGCTCAGCCTCCGAGGGCTTCGATCATCCACCAATACGCTGGGATCCCGATGATCACGTTGAAGGGAAAGGTCACGGCCAGGGACATCGGCACGTAGATGCTCGGATTCGCCTCGGGCAGCGACAGACGGAGGGCCGCGGGAACCGCGATGTAGCTGGCGCTGCCCGCCAGAACCGCCAACAAGAGCGTGTCCCCCGGCGACAGCCGCGCCGCCATGCCGATACCGATCGCAAGCGACGCATGCACCGGCGGCGCGATCAGACTAAAGCCGATCGTGCCGGCGCCGGATGCCGGCAGGTCCCCGAGCCGGCGCGCCGCCAAGAGTCCCATATCGAGCAGGAACACGCACAGCACGCCCTTAAAAGGTTTGCTGACGAAAGGCGCGACGCTCTCGAACTCTTCGGGTCCGATCATCAGACCGATCGCCATCGCCCCCAGCAGCACCAGTACGGCGGGATTGAGCGCCGCGTCGTGCAGCAGCCCGGGCCAATCGACCGACCCGTTCTCGCCGCCCTCTTCGGACGGCTCGGCGAATCGTCGCGCCAGCAGGATTCCCATCACGATCGCCGGCGACTCCATCAGCGCCATGGCGGCGACCATGTGCCCACCGTAGGCTTCGCCGATCCGCTCGAGAAAGCTGGTGGCAACGATGAAGGTCACGGCCGAGATCGATCCGTAGGTCGCCGCCACGCCGGCGGCGTCGACCGCCCCCAGACGCCGCCGCAAGACGAAGAAAGTCCACACCGGCACGGCGAATGCCAGCGCGACGCCCGCCCCGAGCCCGGCGACGATCTCGGCGGAGAGCCCCGCGACACGTAGCGCCACGCCGCCCTTTAGCCCGATGCTGAGTAGAAGATAGAGCGAGAGAAAGCGGGCAACCGGCTGCGGCACCTCGAGCTCGGAGCGCACCAAGCAGGCGAAGATACCGAGCGCAAAGAAGAGCACCGGCGCGGAAAGCAGATTGTCGAGTACCAGCCCGGGGTCCATGAAGTACAGCTCCTCGCCTTGTGTTGTCGTACCCGCAGATCAACGCAGATCAACGCCGATAGCTTCTTCTGACTGAATCGACGCGCATTCGAAAGCCGGGGGATGCCGCGGGGCGCGGCCCCTTCGCGGTGACGATCGCAAGCCCGGTCGACAGGAGGGGCATGCCCGCCGCTTGTTTCGCACTCATGGCGGTCGGAGATTAGCTGCGCGAAGCACACCGGGACAAGCGCCCTAGCCAGGTCACGGAGAACCTCGACTCCACGCCACCAGGGCCTTGCTCGACTTGCTGGCTCGACTTGAAGGAACGGTCGGCAGCAGGGTAGAGGGAACGACCGGTGTTGATCCCTCTCGACCTGCCCAATGTTCATGCGCGTCCGACCAGGTGGGCGCTGCGCTCTCGGCGCTTGGCGCCGGTGGCGGTGGCGCTCATCGTCGCCGGCTCCGCCCTGCCCTATCCGAGCGTCGTCGTTCACGATCATACGGGCGGGCAGCACGCTCACGTTCACGAGGATCCGCATCGGCACGCCCATGCAGCGGAGCACGCTCACGGTCACGGCCATCACCACGAAATCAATCATCCCGGTGAGGTCGAGCGGCAAGAGTCGTCGATCGACACGCGCGACGATGGGCAAAGCCTGCCTCAGCTGATCCCGCAGGCTGCCTCCCGCCACTGGCACTCGTACGATCCGTATACGCTCGGGCTATCGTCTCTCGCCGGTGCGAGCACATTCGTTTGGTTGCTCGGCGAGCGTCTAGCTCCGCCGCCCGGCCACGTTCCCGCGCGCACGTTAGCGCATGTGCGCGTTCGCGGCCCGCCCGCCGCAGCTGCTGTTTCCTGAACATTTCCATCATCCAGGAATTCTTTGCAGCTGCCGGGCAGCTCCGACGCGACTCCGCTCGACCGCTTTCCGCGTCGGTCCTGCCGGCGGAGAGGAACGTGCAATGCAATTATTCTGGGGGTGCGTCGCGTTCGTGACCGTAGGCCTTCTGTGCGGGACACCTTCGTTCGCCCATGAAGAGCCGAACGCAGATGAGCCAGTCACCCCAATCGAACAAATCGTCGTCATCGGGCGGTCCGAGAGCCTGATCGGCACCGCTCCATCGGCATCGGCCGGGCGAGTCGGTCTCGTCGAGATCGAACGCGTCCCATTCCTACGTCCCGGGGAGGTACTGGAGCGAGTCCCGGGCCTGATCGCGACCCAGCACTCGGGCAGCGGAAAGGCCAATCAGTTTTTTCTGCGCGGATTCAACCTCGACCACGGGACCGACTTTTCCACATCCCTCGAGGGGATCCCACTCAACCTACCGACGCACGGGCACGGTCAGGGATATCTCGACGTGAACTTGCTGATTCCGGAGCTCATCGAGGTGCTCGAGTTTCGCAAGGGGCCCTACTACGCCGATGTCGGCGATTTCTCTTCGGCGGGCACCGCCGGCATTCGCTACGTGAGCCGACTCGATCGGCCGTTCGTGCAGCTGAGCTTCGGCGAGTTCGACTTCTATCGCGGAGTGGCGGCGGGCTCTCATGCATTGGGCGCGGGCGAGCTGCTCGCCGCCGCGGAGTTTCAGTTTTACGATGGCCCTTGGACTCGTGACGAGAATCTCGAAAAGTACAACGGGTTCTTCAAGTGGACACTCGACGGAGACGACAGCGGCTTCTCCTTGTTCGGCAGCGCCTTCTGGTCGCAATGGGATTCGACCGATCAAATCCCCCTGCGCGCGGTGCAAAGCGGTTCGATCAGCCGCTTCGACAACCTCGACGACGACCTCGGTGGCGAAACGTCGCGCTACAGCGCGGTGGCGAGCTATTGGCGCGGCGAGGAAAATCGTACGTCCATCC
>JANQHZ010001023.1 GCA_028282445.1 Candidatus Binatia bacterium
ACTCGGACCGGCTGAAAAACTAACAATCTAGCAACGTCCCTTGTGAGCGAAGCGAACGGCCACGCCGGTTCGTACGGCCGAAACTCGCGTCCCATGCCCCACTCTACGATATCTCAGCCTGCTTTTCTTCTGCCGCGCAGACTCCTAGTCCCGCCAGTTTGCAGTGCAGTCCCCGAAGACGACCGCGACGAAGTCTTGCTGTTCGACTGCATCCGCTAGATCGATGATGGCGGCACCGGGTGCGCAGGCCCCCTGACTAATTTGTGGATCGGCCAATTGCCGGGCGGCGATCTCGTGGTCCACCGGGAGAAATCCGAAGTCGGAACCGCAACTGCTCGACACTGGCAGCTGTGGAATCAAGTTGAGTTCGTACTGCAGCAGCCTGGTAGCGTCCAAGCCGCTCACCGTGCCGTCGGCCGTGACGTCGGCGGCTACTCGAGCGGCCCCTGTGAGCTCGCGCAGGCCGACGACGTGTTGCAGCACGTAAGCGGCGTCGAGGGAGCTGACGGCTTGCGCCTGGCCACCGTCTTTCTTTGGCTGTACACGCCAAGACCCCGCCGACAATCCGCTCGCCCGGTAGGAACCATCGGCGAGCGTGACCAGCGAGAGAAGCCCGTCGGGCCCCTGTAACTCTACGACCGCGCCAGCAACGGGAGCAGCCGACGACTCGTAGCGGATCGTTCCCCAGATCTCGCCGGTCCTAGGGGTCGCTGTGGAAGTCATGGTGCGTGTCGGAGTTTGGGTGTGGGTAGGATTCTGCGTGTGGGTTGGAGTCCTGGTGTGGGTTCGCGTCGTCGTTACCGTCTCGGTCGAGGTCTCGGATGCCGTGACGGTCTGGGTCGGGGTTGTGGTCGGTATTGCCGTTTCGGTCGGCGGCATGGTTGCCGTTGTGGTCGGCGTCGGTGCGGTCGGGATTGGGCCGACGTACTTCGCGATCGTGCCTCCGTCTCCGACCGCCCAGCCAACGCCTTCCGCCAAGAAGTGTACGTCGCGCAGGTACCGCGCGGTTGGACCGCTCTCGAGACGCCAGGGTTGCCCCGCGGACGTCGTGCTTACAATCGCGCCGTCGTCGCCTACGGCCCAACCGTTCAATGCGTCCATGAAGCTCACGGCGTGGAGGTTGTGCGGAAAGTGGCTGACCTGGGTCTGCCAGGTCGCGCCGCCGTCGGCGGAGTAGATGATGCTCGATGGTGCGCTGCCCACACCCCATGCCCGATTGTCTACCACGTCCAAGCCATCGATGACCGGCGTTGTGTACGTGGGCTGCCAGGCGATTCCTCCGTCTTCCGTTCGAACGACGTGCGTGCTCGAGTTGATACCCAACGCGAGGTCGCCGTTGGTCGGATGTACGTCGAACAGCCACTCCGGCGAGCCGAAGAACCACGTCGCTCCGGCATCGAACGAGCGAGCCATGCCGGTTCGAGTCCCGGCCCACACTTCGTTCCCGACAATCCCCAACCCCCAGACCTGCGACCCGCGATACACCTCGCGCCACGAGTCTCCGCCATTGATGCTCATCGAGACAAAGCCTTGCCCTCCGATGAGCCCACCGGCCCCGACGTTGGTGGAATTCGAGGCGACGAGTCCACGAAGCTCCCCGTCCTCAATGCCTGATGGGGCCGGCAGCTTCTGCCAAGAATTGCCTCCGTCGCGCGTCCGAAGTGCGATTCCGGCCTGGCCCACAGCCCATCCTTCCAACTCGTTGATAAAGTGAACGGCATGCAGCGTGAGTGTCGTTCCACTGTTCTGCAGGATCCAATTGCCAACGCGCGATGTCGTCGGAACGAAAGTTGCGCCGATGTTGCGCGACTGCTCCATGCCTACCGTGCATCCGCCGTTGCCGATGCAGTCGCCTGTCCAAGAATCGAATCGCCATCCACTGGCGGGCCTTGGTGTGAGCGTGATCTGGGTCGACGGTGACCAGCCGGCGGTCGTGCAGGTTCCAGCGAAGCACGGCTGCGACCCATGCGAGTCCGTCACAACCCCACTTCCGGTCAGGTTGACCGAAAGCGTCGTCAGTCCCTGCGGTGATACGCGTTGGTCGTAGGACAAGAAGCTAGCGAACCCGGCGCCGTCGTCCAAGTCGACCTGGATCCTGCAAACCTCTTCGGTATTGGTGAGATTCGCGGGGGCCGTCCAAGACGACGCCGGACTGTTCGCGTTGCCGAACGTTCCATCCGATCCGAGTGTCGGACACGATGCGCTCCACGCAACCGACACTCCATGCCCGTAGGTGTCGTAAGGATCGATGCTCACGATCGTTGCGCTCCCCGACGGTACCGGGTTGTGCGCTCCGCCCGGCCCGGCCAGCGCGAGGATTGTGTGGTTCGATGGCCCTACGCCCTGCGTGAACGATCGTGCTTCGCTGATGCCGAAGCCGTCGCTAACCTCGACCGTGATGTCGCAGAACGTCACCGAGCCGGTTGGATTCAAAGGCGGGCTCCATATCGGCCCTCGGTTCGTGCGGTCGCTGAAGGCGCCGCTCGCCGACAGCTCCGGACAGTCCGCCGACCAGAAGTAACTCAACCCGTGTCCTAGAGAGTCCTCTGCCAGCACGCCGAGGTTCGCTACGCTACCCGCGGTTACCGGGTTGAATCCGCTCGATGGTCCGCTGCGGAACTCGATCGTGTGTTCCGGTCCGACTGTCGGTGTCGGCGGCACGGGTGTCGACGTGGGCGGCGGACCGCTGCCGGTGCGAAAAGTCCGCACCCCGGACCACGGGCCGGTCAGGCCAAGCAGGTAGTTCCCAGCTCGGGCTCGCCAGTAGTAGCGTGTGTCGGGAGCGAGACCGCTGACGGCTAACTCGGCAACCGAGCCATCGACGACTTCGTTGACGACACAGTTGAAGCAGATCCGATCTGTGACATCGGTGTCGAAAGCTGCATCGGCGGTGAGTTGCAGGCGATACTCCGTGGCGTCTCCCACCGCCCCCCAGGATAGCGTCGGGTCCGTTGCCACACCGGACGCACCGCTAGCAGGCTGCGACAGTGACGGCGCCGCGATCGCGACGTCGCTGACCTCGATGGTGGCGTTGACGGGTGCGGATTCCACCTCGACGCTGTTGCGGACTTTGAAGAACACCGTCTTCTCACCGCTTCCGGGGGATAGCTCGAACGTCACACTTGGCGAGTACGCCTTCCAAGAGCCGGAGAAGTGTTCGCTCTCGCTGGCAGTGTATTCGACGGCGCCGGCGCTTGCGCCGCTGTTCAGGACTACGAGGCGTTTCGCCGTGACGTTGGCCCCGCTGTTGATCGCGAAGTAGCTCACCACCGGGGCCGGGACCTCTTCGAGCGTGATCGACGCCTCGACCGTATCCGATTCCAAGCCCGCCGAGTTGCGTACTTTGAGGTAGATCGTCTTCGGCCCATCGCCCGGGCTCAGAGTGAATGAGTTCCCCCAATAGCGAGAATCGCGCTTCCAGCATGAGCTCGAGAAGGGCTGAGTCTCGCTTGCGCAGTAGTCCTCGATGTCCTGGTAGTAGGATGGGTCGAAGGTGAGCTCAACCGTGCGTGAGAACGCTGTCGCTGCGCCCGCGTTGATCTCGAAGTTCATGGCCTGTGGGGGCACAGCCTGACGGACGATCGTCCTGCCGGTCTCGCGACGCAGGCTGAGGGAATCGCTGCAAGCGACTCGGCGGTAGGCGTCGTAGGAGGACTCGAACAGCGCGAACAGTTGGTCGCGATTCAGGCCAGTTGCAAACAACACGTCTTGTACGTGAACTTCGAACCAAGGCTGCGCTACCAGATCCTGCCAGGCGCGCTCCGGGCTAAGCGGATTGAACGCGTTCGATCGGGAGTCGATGTACCAGTCAAGAAGGAAGCGAAGCTCCGGGGCGGCATCTAGGTGAATAAACAGCAGCACAACTTCCAAGGCAGATTGTATCTGGCTGAGGGTCGTCAAGACGGTAGCGGAGAAGGCCTCCGAAACGGACAGCGCTGCGGCTAACCAGGTCTGTGCTCGGCTGGTTGTGCTGGTGAGTCCCTCCACGAACAAACGCGCCTCGTCGGTCAGAAAGTTTGATTGGCTCGCCAGGAAGCGCTGCACAGCAATACCATAGTCGATCTGCGCCAGCAGGGCCGCGACCTCGCCGGGCTCGGACTCGACGAATGTGCGAAGCGGCGTCATCGGGACATCGATCAGCGGAATCTCGAAATAGGCTGAATCGTGCAGGATCCATGCGAGGCAAGCTGCGTCCCAGCCCGTGTGGGAACCAAGGATGTTCGTCTCCTCGCACTCGCTCGTAGGCCGGATGGGAGTCGTGGGCGTGACTGGCACGCAGCCGGCTCTTGCTTCGGCGTACGAGGTTGCGATGACAACCGCGGCCAGCGCGGCGCGGACAAGGTGGATCTTCATTCGTTACCGCTTCTCGGTTAGGCTGCGGGCGAGCCAGTCTGTCGCCGAGTTCGAGGCCGAAGGGATCGAAACTTCTTTGTCGGGGCGACGCGACTCGTGTCACCTCTCGAAACTTGGGGCCGGCGCTGACGAGTCTCAAGATGCGCCCGGCTCGGACGTCTATGGTTGCCTGGCACAACCATCGAGAGACATCCGGACCGCCGAGACTATCTCGTCAATTGTGATTCTTCCGTCTTCGTCAGCATCGAAGACCCGGCATTGCGAGATGTCCATGCGGCTGAGCGCGATGTTCACCCCGCGGATAAGCTCTTCGATCGTGACGTCGCCGCTGGCATCGCAGTCACCTGGACACCCGAGTGCGCCGGGGTTGATGATGCAGGTATCAGATTCACTCTTGATCGGCGCGCCTGCCGTATCGGCAAGGCGAACGGTCGTGGCCCGCAGCTCGACCTCGGACTTCGTCAACAGCTCGAGGTTCACCGTGGCGACGTGCGCTGACCCCTTGGGCGAGGAGAGGCTCGAGCTGTTGAAGGCAGAGAGGCGCAGGTTGCCGCTCTGGAAATCCTGGGCGTTATGTGTCGGTACGCCGGAGAATTCACGGGTTGCGCCGCCCACGACGGAACGGACGCGGACATCGTTGCGATCGAAACTGAGGGCGACGGTGTAGGCACCGAGTGTCCGATCAGCGGCGTCAACGTAAATCTGTGCGTCCGCCTGATTCGCCTCACCTTGGACCGCCTCTGGACAGCGGATTTCGATCGTCGCGGCTAACGGAGACGCCAGGCAAAGTGACAATACGTGGAGCAAGACTCCCTGCGATTGGCGACGGCGTCTCCTGCGACAAGGGCGTTTTGAAAGCATTCAATTCTCTCGGCTCGGCCCCCTTATTACTCGCGAGTTCCGGTTGCAATCAATACTTTACTCACGCGTTAGGCGATACACGCTTACGCGACGTCAGCCTCGTTAATCAGGTGGCAAGCGATTCCTATATCTGAGAACGTTCAAGATTGACTTGACACTTCGACGCCGCCGGTACTACACGCGGTTCTGGTTTTTCATCTGCACCATTTCAGATTGATGCTTTGAGATTTCGGGTCTCGATAGGGGGGGCGCCGGCAATCGGAACAGCCATCGAGGGCCGGCGGCACGGGAGACGTTCGGTCTTTGCCGCAGCGGCGGTACTACTGTGCCTCTTGTCGTCTCAGCCGACTCGCGCACAGGACACGTTGGCAAGGCTTGATTGCCCGAGATTCGTTGCGGCCGGCGAACCCTTCGAAGTCGAGTTCATCGTCGAGACGGCAAGCGACCCTATCGGTGCGTACCTGCTGCTGTTGAGCTTCGATGCGGGTTTTGCCGAAGTCATCTCCGTCGCGGGTGGCAGTCGCCCTGAGTTCGCGGGCACGCCTTTTCATAATCCGGCCGACTTCGATTCGGGCTGGTTGGTTCTGGCTGCGTACAACGCCACGAGCCTCGTCGAACCGGTCGGGACGGTGTCCGCAGCCCGTATCCGGATGATGGCGCGGCCCGATGCGAACGGTCTGAGCGATCTCGACCTACCGCTCATGCTCGTCACCGACACGATGGGTCTTGATCTCGGGGCCGCGGTCTCAGGCTGCTCCATAGGATTTGTCGAGAGCATACCTGCACCGGCGCCCGCGCTTGGTCCGGCAGGAAGCTTGGGCACGCTGCTCGTTTTGCTGATGGTCGCGAGAGCCCGCTTTCGCCGTCACCGACTCCAGTCTCGGGGAAAGCAAACCTGATGCGCGTCAGACGGTCGACGTCGGCGTTGGCAACATTCGTCGTCTTGCTCACTGCGGCCTTTCATACGGCGGTGGCCGGTGAGGCGCCGACTTGCGGCGTGTGTGGCGACGTAGACGGCAACGGCACCACCGACATTGTCGATGCCATGTTCGTCGGACAGCGCGCGGTCGGACTGCGAAGCAGTATCCCATGTCCCGAAGACGGGGACGTCAACGGCGACAAGAGAATCGACATCATCGATGGTCTCTTCATTGCTCAGTTTACCGTGGGTCTCCGAGAGTCTTTGGGCTGCGGCGAAGTCACACCGACCCCGACTCCGGTCGCTACCCACACGCCAACGCCGAGCCCAACGGTTTCGCCGACCTGGACGTCTACCCACACCAAAACAACAACCCCGACGGAGACACCGACCGACACTCCGACGTTGACGCCGACTGATACGCCGACGGACACGCCGAACGTGACGCGGACGCAAACTCCCACGCCGACGGAAACTCCGACGACCACTCCGACATTCACCCCTACCGAGGGGCTCGCGATGGCGATCGTCGATCCGCCGGAGGGCGAGGTTTTCGCGACCTCCCCGATCACGGTCAGCGGAACGATCAGCCAGGAAGGGGCGCGCGCGCTGGTTGCGAACGTTCTCGCCGATGTCGACGGCACCGACTTCGAAGCCGCGGGGGTTGCGCTGTCCGAAGGCGAGAACATGCTGCAAGCGCGGGCGCTCAAGGGGTTCACCAACGAGGCCAGCACAACGCGGATGGTCGTCCTCGATACGATTCCGCCGTTTCTCAACATCCTCTCGCCGGCGGATCGTTCAATTCAGTCGCAATCCGCTGTCGACGTCGTTGCCTTGGTCACCGACGCCAACCCGGTGACTTGCAGGGTGAACGAAGAGGAAACGAGCATCGAGGAGGACAGCTTCACCGAGGATTCGCCGCTGGATGAAGGCGAGAACCTGATCTCGGTGATCTGCACCGACACGGCCGGAAACTCGACCACCCGCACGCTGACGGTGTTCTACGATGACGCGTTTTTGACGATCACCAACGTCGTTCCGCTGCCGGGGGCGACCGAAGTCGCGCCCGATGCCGACGTGGTCATCGACTTCTCGAAGGCCGTCGCACCGGCGACGGTCAACGCGTCCACCTTGTTCCTGCGCTCGGGCTCGCGGATTCTCGCGAGCACTGTGAACGTCGATGCGGATGGGACGCGCGTCACCCTCGACCCGTCGGAAGACCTCGTGCCCGGTGCCGAAGTGCACATCAAGGTGACTACCGGCGTGACCGATTCGCTTGGGATCCCGCTAACGTCACCGTTCTCCAGTAGCTTCACCGTCGCCGGCCTGCAGGTCGATGCCGGTGCGATCCGCGGTGAAGTCTATGACGATACTCGGAGTCTGCCGCTTGCCGAGGCTGCGGTGCAGGTCTTTTCCTCGGGCGGCGGGCAGCTTCTGGCGACAGGATCCACCGATGAGCGCGGCCGCTACTTGTTCGACGTCGACGAAACCTCAGTGCGACTACGCATTGACAAGGAAGGATTCACCACCGTCGAGCGGACGCTCGAAGAAGTTTCAGAGACGCTGTCGGAGGTCTTCGACGCGCGGCTGACCCCGCTTGCCGCGCCGCAGGCCGTGACCGCGCTTCTCGGTGGTGAAATCGCCACGGCGCTGGGCCATCGCTTGACCATTCCGGCCGGCGCCTTGGCGTCGGATGCCGAGATTGCTTTTACGGACATCAGCCCTCAGGGGCCGCGCGCGCCGTACCCGCCGGGCTGGAGTCCGGTCGCTGCGATCGAGATCGGAGGGACACTGTCGTTCGATCCCGCCGCGGAGTTGGCGCTGCTCGACCCGTCCGGCGACGCCGGCGGTCTCGACGCCGTGGTGGCGCGCTATGATGAGCAGGCGGGCGTCTGGATTGCGTTGCTTCAGCTGAGCGTCGCGGAGAACGGAGCCACGATAGTCGATGGGGTCGATCGGAGCGGTCAGTACGCTTTACTCGTGGCTGACCGCAGTGACAGCGCGACCGACCTCATCACACCTGGCCAGTCGTTGCCGGTGAGCCCGAGCGAAGAGATTCCGGCCGATGCCACCGGCGCTGCCGAGGTAGTCCCCGAGGTCGGGCGCGCCGATGACCCGACGCCGGCGCAAGCGACGGTGACGATCTTGTCCGCGTCGCCGATGCGCAGCGGCTCGCTGCTGCGCGGCGACTTCATGGAGCTGTTCCTGCTGCGCGACGGAGGGCAGCTCACACCAGTGGGCTCGTCGCAGGACTTCGTCGCCTACCGCTTGCCAGGTGACGACGCCGGCACGACCTTGGTGGCGACGTTTCCGATCGCGCCGTCGCGAACATTCTCGCTGGCCGAGCTCGACACCGGCACGGTGACGGTTGCGCTCGAGCGCGCCGCGATGACGGCGACCAGTCTGGTCGGACCCGAAGGCGGCGGTATCGAGTCGGAAGCCGGCGGCCGCGTTCTAATCCCGCCGGGTGCGCTCGCCGACGGCGTGCCAGTCGATTTGCGTCAGCTCGAAGGAACATCGCTGCCGAGCAGCGGCAACGACGACATAATTGCCATTGGCGGCTTCGACCTCGACCTCTCGGGTGCGTTCGCGGGCGAATCGCTGACGCTGGTCCTCGCCAACGCTGCAGCCGCGGTGCCGACCGGATTCAGCGTGGTGGTCGCCGAAGTAAGAAACATCGGCGGGCGCGACCGCCTCGTGCTCGTCGCGCTCGGTATCGTGGAGGGCGACGACGTCTCGATGGTGAGCGAGGTCGGTGGTGTGGTGCTCCCTGGTGTGCGCGGCGGGGGGCGTTATGGATTCTACCGTGTCGCATCGAGTCTGGAGCTAGTCACGGGAAGCGTTCGCGAGGACGCGACCGGTCTCGGCGACGGTCACCTCGCGCAGCTGGCGCAGCTGCCTTTCGCGTCGGTCAGCGGCGAGACCGGTTCCGACGCAGGCGGCGGCCTCTTCGCGCTCGTCGCCGCGCCGGGGCCGTTCGACCTTACGGCCATCGGTGCCACCGCGGCGGATGTGCTGGAGGTGCAGGGCAACACCACGCAGCCGCTGCCACAACTCGTCATTCCGGTAGTACCGCCACGGGTCGAGCTGATCACGGTTCGTCCACCGCGCGTCCCGGGTAACATCGCCGGCCCCGTCGTTTTGGTGGGTAATCCAGCGCCGATCATCGACGACGATACACAAGGAGACAGCGACGGCGACAACGACGGCAACATCGAAGCCGGCGAGACGGTCGAGCTAACGCTGTTCGTCCGCAACCACGGCAACGTCGACATCACGACCGGCTTCGTCGTCTTGCAGGTCGCGGATGGCGCGGTTCCCGTGTCGCCGGAACGTATCGACGTCGACCTCCTCGAGCCCGACGTAGCACACGGCTTCGGCCCGTTCGTTTTCGAAGCGCCTGCGGATCCTAACCAGCGGCGCTACACGCTCTCTTACCTCAACGACGGCGGCCTGGCGACGCAGATTACGTTCGAGCTGCCACTTGGCGTCGAGCACCTCGACGTACCGATTCAGAGCGAGATCGTCGCCCGTTTCTCCGAGCCGGTCGACGCTTCGAGCGTCGAGACGGCATTCTCTCTCGAGCTCGAAAACGGTGGCAGCCCGACACGGGTCGAGACACGCCTGTTTATCAGCGACGGCGACCGCGTCGCAACGCTGCGCCCGCTGGCCGATCTCGACGACAACAGCATCTATCGCACGACCTTGACCAACGGAATCGTCGACCTCGGCGGCCGGCCCCTCGACCCGGCCCCGGTCATCGAGCTGTTTCGTACGGAAGACCTCACTCCACCAGCGCCAATCCCGCCCGGGCAAATCGAGGCTTCGGTGCCCGATGCCGACGGCTTCGTCACAATCACCGCGTCACCCGGATCGGTCAATCCGGACGACACCGTCATCGTCCTCAACGAAAGCACCGGCTACACCGCATTCCCCGACGTCCAACCCGACGGCAGCTTCACTGCGATGGTCCTGGCCGCGGTCACCGATCGGATCACCATTCTGGTGCGCGACCGCACCGACAACGAGTTCCGGATCGACGTGGGGCCGTTTGTGAATCGTGATCCGGTGACGGGGGAGATTCTGTCGGCTTTCCTCGATCGTCGCGGCGGCGAGATCGTCAGCGCCGACGGCACTACGTTGGTCGTCCCTGCCGGGGCGCTCAACGGAGCGGTCGAGCTATCGGTATCCAGTGAATCGGAGCCCTTCGAGCTTCCTACGGATATCGCAGCCGAACCGGATCTCGCAGCTGCCTTTGACTCGGCCTTCTCGGTCGTGCGGCGAATCCGAGTCGACGCGGAGTTAAGTTTTGCGGCGCCGGTAGAGCTTAAGATGCCCGCTCCCGGAGGATCGGAAGTTGGGGACCTGTTCCTGGTCGTCTGGACACGTACCGTAACGATTGGAGGTATCCTCGCTGACCTCGACCAGGTGACGGGGCTCACCGCAGCAGAGAACCCGGTTCGTAACGTTGACCGACTGGAGATCATCGAGACGGCGACCGTAAAGGAAGAAGGGGGCCGGCTCACGCTTTCGACGGACTCGCCGCCGTTCCCAGGTATTCTTGAGCCGGGCGTCCTGACCATTCTGAAACCGCAGCGTCAGCTTTCGTTCCTTGCGGGAGAGGTTCGTAGAGATCTCGACGATAAGCCGATCGCAGCGGCGGTGGTTCGCAGTCTTCCAGATCAGCTAGCGACCGCCGCATTCGTGGGTGTTTCTAGTTTCGCGGGCAGGTTCGTAGTGCCTGATGGGATCCTGGCAGATCCTTCGGTGGTAGGAGACGGGGCCCTCGCGAGTCGCTTGGACACGAATGATCCCAGATTCGGGCGCGTGATCCGTCGTGATGTTCGTGCCAGCAGCGGCCCGCCGGCGCCCCCGAATGTGTTCGTCGCTCACTTAATCGAGACACTCGTACTACCAGAATCGCTCCCAGGCGCATTCGTCGAAGTTCTGGGAGACATAGAGCCTCCGAAGGTTCAGATCTCTCATTCGTCCGGTGGCTCGTCGCCGCATATCGTGAACCTGGGCCAGCTGCTGCACGTGCGAATCATTGCGACAGATAACGATCGAATATCTTTCTCCAAGCTCTCGGTTGACGAAGGTTCTGGACCAGTTTCACTTCCACTAGACTCTGACGGTTCGGGGCAGTTCACCCCAGGACGCCCCGGGGTTGTCGAGCTGACGGCCGAGGCTCGCGATCCAAGCGGTAACGTAACCTTCGAGAACCGCTTCCTTCTAGTCGTCGGTAGCAGCGGTCCCGTTTCAGTCGACTCCCCTCCGTTCGTTCTACCGGATTCAAGTCAATCAGGCCTTGGGGAAAGCGGCGCGATAGTCCGGCAGTTTTCTGAACCAATCGATCCGGGCACGATCAACGAAGGTTCGATCCAGCTCCTGGACCCTGAGGGGCGTACTGTCGCCGTTCAGCTATCTCTAGACCCCAGCCGTACTCGCCTGTCAGTTTCACCTGTTCGGCAGCTTCGGTTCGGTGCCGTCTATACTTTGGTGATCGGGAGCGAGGTCGAGGACGCGACGGGTCAGCCTTTGGCGGCAACCTCGGCTGGGGCACTGGCTGGGCACCCGGTTGCATTCTCCGGCGAGGTGGCTGTTGTTTCGACGACTGCCGCGACTGGGCATACCTCGCAGATCACAACTCCTTCGATTAGCCAGCGCCCTGGGCCAAGTCCCGGACAGCCAACCATACCAGCGGCGCACGTCGAAGATCTCGACGTCGCGGGGGACCTGCTGGTTGTGGTCGATCACCCGAGTTCTTCAAGCGTCGGCATGAACGGGCATCTTCGAGTGTACAAAGTCTTCGACCCCAACGCACCCGATGGGTATGAGAACCCGCCGCTACTACTGGGAAGTGGAGAGGCTGCAGGTCGCCCACTGACATTGGCTGTCGATGGCACAAGAGCTTACGTTGGAAATCGCTTCTTGGGGAATCTCTTACGGAAGGAACCTAAGTCGATTATTGCGACCGGGACGCCGGAAGAGATCGCTACGCTGAACACGCCGTTCAGAGACCTTGGTTGCCGTCCCCACCCGACGCTTGGGGTGATCTGCTACATCGAAGTCATTACGGAGACCATATCTGACCTTCCGAAGCCTCCCACTAACTTCGAAGTTTTCGACCTGGGTCAGCCATCATCCCCCGTATCCGTCGGCCGCAGCGCAACCAATTTCGCTTCGGCTGATGTCTGGAATCCCAACACATGGCCGCAGCGCGTTGAGGTCTTAAGGCCCCCCCGTGAACCGCAGAGTGCTGCAAGCTTCGACGGTGTCGGGTTGCTCCACTTCTTGGGCAACATAGAACTCTTCGGGAGGGACGATCCGGCGCCTCTTGGAGTTGTCGGTCGTGTCCAGGGCTACGGCGAGTTTCTCGGTCGTTGCGATCGGCCCGCGGGCGAAGCGAACGAACCCTGCGCCATCCTACCGCCCACGATCACTGGGATTCCAAGAAACGAGTGCCGCCCTTACGATTGCATCGCGACGACGGAGTTTCTCGATGCGGCTTTCGTTAGGGACCACGCCTACTCGCTGGGAGCCGACGGACTTCGCGTTCTCAGGTTGTCGACAGACCCACTGGTCGGCTTCTGGACAGTCGGAGACGTTGTCGAGATCCAAGGGGTGCGCACAGCCAGAATCGGTGGCGTTGCCGCCTTCGGCGCGACTGCTTCTCTGCCCGGAACTGATCTAATCTTCGTCGCCAGTGAGGTTGGCGGGTTGTCGATATTCGACGTGACGCAACCAGCCGCCCCGGTTCCCCTCTCGATATTGCCTGGGATCTTCGGAAATATGTCATTTGACGCATGCCGGGGTCTGGCGTACTTCCACGGGCGTCCCAATCCCGCCGGCGGTGCCTTCCACGTCATCGACTTCAACGACCCAAGGCAACCGATTGAGTTGAATCATCCCGGAACTGGCGCAGCCTTTGCCGTGACTGGCGCAGGCATGAAGTTTAGCCCAAATGGAAACGCCAGTTCGGACGGCACCGTTTTTCTCGCCGGTGAAGCAGGCGTTGTGTTAGTCGACGTACCGCTGCCGAGGCGATCTTCAGCAACTGACCAGCGCTTGGCTTGCAGTGAACTGGAATTGGAATTCCTTGACGCTGACAACGATCCAATTGACCCACAGACACACGCCTTGAACGTGAGCAACTGGGTCACGACCAACGGACTATCCAAGAGCGGAAGTCTAGGGTTTTCTGACGTCGAACCACTCTTCTCGCCACTACCATCCCCACCCGCTGGATCGCAGCGCAGGGACCCAGACAATTTCCGGATTCAGCTTCGCGATGCTTCTACCGACACACCCGCAGACATTTCGATTCGTGTCCTTATCGAAGGTGATCCTGCGAGACTACGTCCTATCGGTTGTGGTGCAACCACATCTACCGAACTTAAGTACTCGCCCGGGAAAAAATGGTCGGCCGGCCGCGTATTTAGGGGCGACTTTCTAAGACTGGTCAGCGACTGTGCAGACTCGAACACCGCAGCCAATGCCGGGTTATCTGGAACGACCCTGCTAGTAGCGCTCGGCGACAAGGTCCAAGCGCGTTACACAAACGCGCGAGGTGAACCTGTCGAGAAGGAGATTCACGTTGGCCGACCATCGTCCGAGGACAAGAATGGCAACGATCAATACCAGCATGACATCCGGGACCTCCGGATCAGCGTCGTGGCTTTCGAAGACCCAAGCCTTACGACGCCGATAATCGATATCCTATGCGAGGATATTTCGCGCGCGAACGAGAGGTTGGCCCAGTCTACTATTAGGTTGCGAATCGGTACGATCACCGCGGGAACTGGCAACTGCGTATGCACCGGGGACGCTTGCTGCGAAAGCGCTGGTCGTCAACAGATGCAGAGTTGTGCGGGTCGCCCATTGCCGCCCTTCGGATTCGCAACCCCGGGCGTATTCTCGGCTTTGGAATTCGGGCCCACGCGAACAACGGCGCTTAGCGATGAGGTCGAGCTAGCCCAGCTCGGTGATGGCGACGTCAACAGCGTTGATCTGTTTTACGTCCCGACTCTCGAGGTGGCCGATACGAACGGGAACTTACTACCGCTGCCGCCGATACCTGGTCTCACATATACGATGCCGTTCGACTCAACTATTCGTAACACAGTCGTACTGACATACCCTTGTGACGACGCAAGTAAGGCTTGCCCCACGGATCCCGGAACAACGACTCCTTTGCCAATTCATCGGCGGCAAGATCATCCGTATGTGCTTCCTCATGAACTAATGCACGTGTTGCTCGAGCTACCTTTCCACCGACCCTTCGCCATAAGGGGTCAGGGGAGGGTGGCGGGCCCGAATAATCCAGTTGACCCGGTCGAGTCGCTCTTTTCCGCGCCACCCAGCGCGACCAGCCCCAGTGGCTCGAGCGCAAAGAGGATTGGGCCATTCCCGCACAGGGTGCAGCACCAAGCTGGAGATCAGGACACAAAGACGATCCGGGACCATGCGGAAAGCCTGCCATAGCCTTGCTGTCGCCGCAGCGTTCTTTCTGAATCTGGCGCTCGCAAGCGCGCAGACGTTGACCTATGGGCAATATCAAGTCGGCGGTTTTGGCCTTGAGGTCTCGCCACCTGTCGTAACGGTGCCGCGAGATGTTCCGTCGAGTGTCACCACGAATCTTGTGGGTATCTCGACTGCACCAATCGGTTCAGTTGTACGGGCCCGGGTTCGGGGTCCGAGCATTCCTACTATTCAGATACTCACCGGGATTCCCGGTGGCTCGCTTCAACTTCCAGGTCTTTCTCAGGCGGGGATACACTTTCTTGAAGATATAGAGTTGGTCCTTGAATCGGGTGAGCTCATCGCCGCTGATCCACCAACGGTAAGTATCGATGTTCTCGACGAGTTCCTCGTGACTTCCGTCGTTTCGCGACCCCTCTCGCTCGAAGAAATCCGCGCGCTCGGTATCGAGTTCGACGAGAACAGCTTTCAAGCCTTCAGCTTCACCGTCGCATTCACCACGAGCAGTGGCGTCGTCGAAATCGACTTCCCCGTTCTAATGCCGATCGTCGCGGGTGAGGAGCAGCCGCGGTTTATTCAGCCGCCGGGGTTTCAGTCGTTTCAGCAGATTCCGGGGCTGCCCAACATTTCTCTGGCACCGGCGATTCTGGAGCCGATCGAGGAGATTAAGGAGTCCCTGCCGCCGGGGGTGGAGATCCCGCCGATCCCGGGTGTGGTGGTTATTCCGGGGAACGTTGCCTTTCTCAATCAGTTCTTCAGCGTATTGCTTCTGGTATCCAACGAGGCGCCGGACGGAACTCCCTTGGTTGTGCGAGACGTCGAGGCGGAGATTGTGCTGCCGCCGGGGCAGGATGGAGTTCCGGGCGACATTACGTCGGATCCGCCTTATGCGCCTGGGGATCCGGAGTTCGATAACCCGCTACGAATCGCGAAGCTGGCTGACGAGGGGCGCGTGATCGTGCGGCCGGTGCTGTCGGCGGGGCCCGATGGTGAGGAGGGGACGGGGGACGACGAGAATCGGCTGGTGCCGCAGGGGCGCGGTAGCGCTGAGTTCTTCGTCGAGGGTGTAAGGCAGGGGAATCACATTGTCGAGATCGAGCTGCGCGGGATTCTCGACGGGCTGCCGGGCGGGCCGATCGAGATCTCGGGAATCACGGAAGGCGCGGTCGTCGTGCGTGACCCGAGCTTTTCGATCACCTTCATTCATCCGAACACCGTTCGCGCCGGCGAGGTCTACGAGCTGCGCGCGCACCTTCAGAATACCTCGGATGTCGACGCTAACCTGGTCACGGTGTGTCTCGAGGAGCGCAACCTCTCCGGGGCTCGCTTTGTTGACTCGGACGACAGCTGCCAGTTGATCGAGACGATCTTTCCAGGGGAATCCGGGGTCGCCGTGTTTCCGCTGGAGGCGTTGCGCACAGGGCGCGTCAACGCCTCGACCCTCGAGCTCGATGGTGAGGGCGGCGTGATCAGCGGTCGCCGCATCTCGTTGGTGACGGGTATCGGCGAATCGGGCGCTCCGACGTCGCCGGATACGCTGATTCTGCCGCCGTCTACCGGCCTGCTGCGCGAGCGCGCCAACAACGACGATCTACTGTTTCGTGCCCTAGCGCTGCTCGGCGAGGCGCACTCGATCGCCACGGCGCCGCGCGGCAGCCTGCCGCCGGGTGTGTCGCCCATCGTTCCCGGTACGGTGATCCAGCGCGCGCGCGAGCTTACGGAGGCGGCTCTCCGACTCGATCTCAGCGTGCGGCCGGGGCCGAACGGTCAGCCGGAGCCGCTTCCCGACGGGCTGCTGCTGACCTTGCAGGATCTGCACTTCGATTTCCTCGGCGCCGGTAGCTTCGATTTCGGCTGGGACTCACTCTTTCGCAGCTCGCGCCAGGCGCGGCTGTTTGCCGAAGCGCTTGCCGAGGTGCTGGGGCGCGAGATGCAGTCCCTCGGCTTCGCGGACCTCATCGAGTTGCAGCAGTCCTGGGCGGATACGGAGTCGTACCGCGACGCGCACGTGTCGATCGCGACGCAGGGGGGTACAACTCCCGCGTTCTCGATCACGGATAGCGTTGAGCGCACGCTTGGTGGTTCGCTCGATCCGGAGGGCGGCGATCGCGAGTTCCCGGGTGGCGACGTGCTCACGTTCCCGGGAAGCGGGCAGCTCGCGCTGCTCACTCGTCTCGAGTCATCGCGCTACGGAGTTGCGTTCGACGTAGCCACCGATACCACCTTCGACCTCGGCATTGTCGCGCCGGGAAGCGACGGACAATTGCGTCAGTTTGTCGTGCGTTCGCTCAGCGTCGCCCCCGGCGATGTGCTCAGCGCGACGATTCGTCCTCGTACGCAAACACCGGTGCTGTTCGAGCTCAACGGGCAAGTCTTGGTGCCCGCTGCGGAGCTGGTCATCGTCGACGGTCCTCCCGAGATTCTCGGCGTGATTCAGAATGCCGACCGCGAAGTCGATCGCTTCGGGCGCGTCGTGGCGATTCTTTTCGACGAGGAGGTCGATCCGGCGACCGCTACGCCGCCGGGCAACTACGCGGTGAGCGACAATGAGATCGCCATGTTGGCGCCGCCGAACTTGATCGATGGCAACGCGGCGCGGCAGGCGCTGGTGCAGTTCGGCAACCGCATCGTCTTCGTCGGCATGCGCGATCCGGTCGGGCCTTTCCGCACGCGCACACTCGACATTGTCGGCGTTCGCGACCTGCGTGGCCAAGAGATGGATCCGGCACTGGGCGTGCCGATCCTCGCCGATCCGGACATCGAGAACGGGGCGACCCTGACCGGGCGCGTGCGCCGCGCTGATGGTACGCCGGTGGCGAATGCCGAGATCACGTATCGCAATACCGACAGCAACCAGATTGGTCGGTTCGAGAGGACGATCTCGGTTAAACCCGCTGACGCCGAGGGTGGCTACGGATTCGACTTCGTTCTCAAGAGCCCGGACGGACCGTTCCGTATCCGCGCCCGCGACCCGATCACTGGTGAGGAAGGGGAGCTCAGCGCCGCGGTGGCGATTGATGGACAACGCTTGAACCTCGATATCGTTCTTGCCGGGCGCGGGTCGGTCGAGGGAACGGTGCGCGACCAGAACGGCCAGCCGATCGCCGGCGCTTTCGTCCAAGTCAGTAGCTCGGTCGGGCGCGACAAGAAGTCGGTACTGACCGACCAGAACGGCCTCTACGTGGTTAATGACATCCCCGTCGGCGGCTTCGGCGTCGAAGCAGTGACCACGCAAGGTAGAGCGCGCGCCTCGGGTGCGATCATCCGAAACGGCGAGACTGCGGTCGTCGACGTGACGATCTTTCCGGCGGCACCATCCAATGCAACCCTAGCTGGGCAAGTGCGCTTCCCGGACGGATCGATTGCCCCCGGCGTCGACGTCTTCCTCGGCTTCTCCAACGGAAGCTTCATCGACCGTACGACGAGCGATGAGGGCGGCACCTTTGCTTTCGATGGCCTCGCGGCGAGCAGCTACTTGGTGCGTGCCCTCGACGTTGCCCAAGGGCTCACTGGGGAGACGACCGTTTCGGTCCCGCAGAGCGCCGACGTGTTCGCCTCGGTAACTTTGGCGGGAACCGGGAGCGTCACGGGCCGGGTCTTCGGTCCCGATGGCGTCACCCCGGTGCCCGGTGCGCTGGTCGCCGGTGGTACCGAGATCGTCACGGCCGACGAGAACGGCGACTATTTCATCCCCATCGTTCCGGTCGGAATTCGCACGATCGAAGCGGCCGACCCCGAGACCGGTAACAAGGGGGCGACGCAGGTGTCGATTCTGGTCAACGGCCAGGCTTCGGCCGGCATCGACATCGTCTTGGAGCCGCGCGGTCGAGTGACCGGACGCGTGCTCGATCCGTCGGGTGCGGTTGTTCCCGGGCAGGAGGTTCGGCTGCTCGTCGGTACGAGCTTTGACTTTGGCGAGATCATTTACCTGGTGCGGCGAACGAATACCGCCGCCGACGGCACGTACGCGTTCGACCAGCTCGACCTCAAGTCGTTCCCTCTGATGGCTGTGCGCGGAAGAGAAGTGGCGAATGGCCGCGTGCATCTATCGTCAACGCGACGTGAGCAAATCCTCGACCTGCAGCTCGTGGCACCGAACGGCTCCGTGGAAGGCACGGTCGTGCAGGGCGGCGACCAGCCGTTCCCGATTGCCGCCGAGGTGTCGCTCAGCGCTCGCGTTCCCAACGCTGCTGGGCTGCTCGAATTCCGCAGTGCTGGAACGATCGTCAACGACCCCGACCGGGGTTTTCGCTTCGAGGATCTATTTCCCGGCCGCTTCTCGGTTACGGCGAGGTCGTTTTTCTCGTCAGGTGGCGAAACGGCGACTCTCTCGGGAACCCTGCCCGACTTCGATCCCAACATCGATGGGATCGTACTGACCCTGATTCCGAACGAGGCGTCGCTGCGCGGGCGTGTGCTCGATCCGGAAGGCGAGCAGATTCTTCCGATACTCGACGGCGACGGCATCCCACTTCCTCTGCCGGTATGCATCTCATCGAACCGGCTGCGCAGCCAGCTCGACGACAATACGCCCGCGCCATGTTTCGGCTCGACGCTGGACTGTGGCGGCATCTGCGTCGACGCCAGCGACGGAACCTTCGAGTCGACGATCGCTCTCCCCGCCGATCTCTACACCATCGTCTTGCGCGACGAGCGCAGCGGCTCGCCGACCGAGGGACTCAGCGGACGTTCGACGATCTCGCTGTCCAAGGCGCAGGATGGGGAGCGCGACGTGCGCTTGCTAGGTGAAGGGAACCTGCTGGTCGACGTCGTCGATGGCATGGGGGACCCGATGCCGGGCGTCCATGTGACCGTGCGCCGCACGAGCTTCCCGAGCGACACCCGGCAAGCGCTGCTGCTCGACGGCACAATGTTGTTCGAGAATCTCACCGAAGGATCGATCTCGGTGAGTGCGGTGGTGTCGACGGATCCTCTGATCGATGTCGGTGGGCGCGAGGACCTGCGCGGCTTCGGCGGAAACGCGAGCACGACGGTCGTTCGCGGTAGCACCCAGATGGTCGAGGTGCGGATCGCCGATGCGGGGCGCGTAACCGGACGCTTTCTCCTGCCGGACGGCGTAACGCCGATTCCCAATGCCCAGGTTGAGCTACGCCCGTCTGGGCTTGGCAGCTTCTTCGACGTTACGGATGCCGACGGTGCGTTCTCGTTCAACGGCGTTCCGCGCCGAAGCTACTCGCTGGAGGGCGTCGATCCCGTGACCAACCGATACGGCCGCGCCGGCGGGCGTATCGACTTCGACGGTCAAGAAGTCGTGACCAACATTGAGCTCGGGCCGCTGGGATCCGTGGTCGGGGTCGTTCTCGATGCCGATCAAACCACACCGGTGGCGGGTGCCGAAGTTCAATTGCTTCTCGGGTCGTCGGTGTCGCAGACAGTGACGGCCGACGCCGGTGGAGAGTTTGCCTTCCAGAGTGTTCCGGGAGGCGCCTTCAGCGTGCGTGCCTTTTCGCCGGGGGGGCTCTCCGGTCAGGCGAGCGGCCGCATCGACGAAGAGTCGCAGGAGGTCGCGGTCGAGGTCGTGATCGAGGGCAGCGGCCGCGTCGAGGGGACCGTGTTCGATGCCTTTGGACAGCCCGTGCCCGATGCCGAAGTCACCCTGCGCGACGCTCGCGGGTCATCGCGCTTTGCTCAGACTTCGAGCGATACTTCAACCTTGGGGCAGTATTCGTTCGATATCATACCGCTCGGTGGAGTCTCGGTTACGGCACGTCCGCTCGGGGCATTGACGCCGGGTGACGGCGGCAGCGCCGGCGGCGTCGTCGAGCCCGACGACGAGACGATCACGGTCGACGTCACATTCCAGGGCACGATGACGGTCGGCATCGAGGTCGAGGGCACGGTCGGAGCCGCGCCCGTATCGGCGCGCGTCGACAGCAGTGGCCTGTTTGGCGGTCGCGTGCCGCTGTCGACCGTCGACAATGGCGTCTTCCTATTCGAGGGCGTACCGCTGGCGCCATTCACCGCGGCGGCGAGTCAGACCACTCCGATTGGAACGACCATCTCGGCGAGCACCTCGATCTCGCAGGTCGATCTGCCTGGTCCAGGTGAGCGTGTCGACGTCGTGCTTCAGCTCAGCCAAGTGGCGACGGTCGTTGGGGAAGTGGTGCATCCGGAAGGCGAATCCGTCTCGGGAACGCTCGTACTGCTGCAGGCTGGTGGTGTCGCGTCGCAGCAGCTGGTCGGGGATGATGGGGTGTTCGAGTTCTCCGGTGTTCCGCTGAACGCCAATCTTACCGTCGAGGCGGACGGCTCGGCCGGTGCGCGAGCCTTGTTCCGAGGGCGTATCGACGGCGGCGGCAACGTTCTCGACGAGGAAGATATTCCGATCGATCCACTGCGTCTGATCCTCGACCTAGAACCGCCGATGGTGACAGCCGTGCTGCCCAACAACGGCGGCATCGATGTCCCGACGACGTCCGTAATTGATCTGACTTTCTCCGAGGAGGTGGACGTCGACACCCTAACGACCTGCACGGGGCAGCCGCAGTCGATGGTGCCGGCGTTTTACCTCGTCGAAGCGGTCGAGGGTAGCGTCGACATCGGTAACCCGAGTGATCCGTGCGACGATGGCAACGTGATCCCGCTCGACGCCGTTCTCTCCCTGGACGGGCGAACAGTGACGTTGACGCCGCTGGTCGAGCTTTCGAGCCTGACTTCGCACACGCTCGTCGTCGATGCCGGAACACTGACGCAGGGTGCCCTGGTCGGTGGTGTGCGCGACTTGGTCGGCAAAGCGCTCGAGGCGCCCTTCATCACGAGCTTCACCACTGTAGACAACGTCGCGCCGGCTCTGCTCACATTAAGCCCGCCGGACGGCGCGGTCGAGGTTGATGAAGAGAACCTGGTGCGTGCCACGTTCAGCGAGGCCCTTAGCGCGGCGACGATCAGTGAAGCGACGGTCCGGATCGACGGACCGGGCGGGCCCGTTAGCGGGCTGCGCAGCCTCGTCCCAGGCGGCACCGTCGTCGTCTTCACTCCGACCGACGGCAGTGGCGGCCGCGCCTTCTTCGACAGTGACTCGACGTATACGATCACGATCGACGGTGTCGAAGACCTTGCCGGTAATCCCTTGCAGACACCGGTGCAGGCGAGCTTCGTAACGCGGGATACGATCGCTCCTGAGGTTTCGATGTTGGTCGCCGTGCCGGCAGCAGCGCGCGAGGGCGATTCGATCGTCCTGGTCGCGACGGTTCCCGACACGGATATCGATACCGTCGAATTCTTCGTCGACGGGGTGCTCGAATCCGTGCAGTCGCAGCGCATGCCCTCCGGTGCGTTCGAGGCGACGATCACGATGCCCGACGCTCCTATCGCGGTGCGTGCCCGAGCCATCGACCAGGTCGGCAACATCGGACAGACGACGGGCGAAGTGGTCGTCCCGCTCCTGCCCGACAATCCACCCAGCGTCAGCATCACCGCACCGACCGCGGGGACGACGTTCCTACCGGGTGAAGGCGTGCGCTTCTCCGTTGACGCCGCAGACGATGTCGGTGTCGCCTCGGTGCGCGGTGTCACCAGCGGCGAGGCGGCGAACGAGCAGACGCGAAACGTCGCGCCGCCACTCCCCTTGGTGAGCCTTGATTTCGACGTCACGATTCCGACCAGTGCCGCCACCGGCACGATTTCGTTCGCCGCGGTCGCCACCGACACACGCGGCCAAATGAGTGCTCTTGCCTCGATCGAAGTCGAGGTAAACGACCCGACGCCGCCGGTCGTCAACTTGCTACCTCCGGCAAACGGCGTTGCTCTCCTCGGCGAGACTCTGAACGTCACCGTGCAGGCGAGCGATGCCGCTGGGATCGTCGAGGTTGTGCTCGAGGCTCCTCAGATCGCTTTCGCGCAAACAGTTGAGGTCGCGCCGGCCGAAACCGACACTTCGCAGGCGTTTACTTTGCCTGTGCCGGCGCCGCTCGCCGCTCTGGCGCTGGATCTGACCGCCACTGCCACGGATCGATCCGGAAACCAGACCTCGGTTGCGCTTGCGCTACCGGTGGTCGGGCCGTTCGAGATTGACGCAGTCGCTACGACAGGCGTCGCGAACGACTCTCTGATTGCTTCGGCGAACGTGCAACAGACAATCACTCTGCTCGGACAGGGCCTCGGCGAGGTAGCTGCGGCGCTGTTCGACGCGACCGACGCCGCGGGCGACCCGGTCGTGCAATCGGCAGGCCTGTTCGATGTGCTTTCCGACGGCTCCCAGGCGTCGGTGATCGTGCCTGCGACTGCCGTCACAGGAGCGGTTCGTCTCGAGCTGTCTGATGGCTCGACGGTGCCGGGAAGCGTCTCGTTGCAGATCGTCCCAACCGCGAGCGCGATCTCGATTCCGGCGGAGGAAGCTTTCGTCGCCGGTGTCGAGGTCTCGATTGATGGAACCGGATTCCGCGCCGGTGCGACCGAGGTGGCGTTCCCACCGGCCAATCTCGACGTCGTCTCCGCTTTGGTCAGCAATGCCAACACGCGGCTGGCGGTGACGTTGCCGGTTGGCGTGGCGGCAGGTGAGGCGTTCGTCCTAACTGATGGCGGCATCAGCAATCCGCTGCCGATTCTCATCTTCGGTCTCATTGGTGTCGCGCAGGAGGGCACCGCGACCGATCCCCTGACTGCTTCGGCCAACATCGGTCAAACGATCACCGTGACCGGAAGCGATCTCAGCGAAGATCTCGCCGCGGTCTTTGGGGCGACGAACGACGTAGGCAGCGGGCTCAGCATCGACGTATCCTTGAGCAACGTCAGCGCCAACGCCATGCAAGCCGAGGTCATCGTTCCCGCCGGCGCGATCAGCGGTTCCGTGCGCCTACGCGCGGCGGACGGAATTCTGTCGCCGGCAGATGCGATGCTGCAGATCGTACCAACGCTGAGCAGCTTTACTGTCCCGCCGGGGCAGGTGTTGCAGCCCGGGGTCACTGCGACGCTGAATGGAACAGGCTTCCGTATCGGACAATCGGACGTCGAGTTACCCGGTCTGGCGCTTGTATCGCCTGATACGGACTCGCTGACCTCAATAACGGTTACCGTGCCCGGTGGTCTTGGCAGTGGTGAGGTTGCGGTCGTCACCGACGGAGGCCGCAGTCGTGGCATCCCCCTGCCGGGTACGTTTGGGCTGAGCGCGACCGCCGACCTCGGTGTTCCCGCCAACGCGACGGAGGCATCGGCCAATGTCGGCCAAACGATCACCGTCACAGGTGACGAGCTGTCAACGGACCTGCGACTGGTGGTGCCGAGCGTCAGCGACGGCGGGGCGAACGGAACCCTGGAGCTGCCTCTGTTGAACGTCGCGCCGGATCGCACATCGGCGTCGGCCGTTCTCGGCGCGGGCGCGAGCTCCGGAACCGTCTATCTGCGCCACACCGACGGCGCCGCCGCGACCTCGACGGTGATGCTGCAAGTCGTTCCGACCCTGGATACGCTCGAGGTACCGGACGGTCAGGCCTTTGGACCGGGTACTGTGGCGACGCTGCGCGGCAGCGGTTTCGTCGAGGGACAGTCCGATGTCGCCTTCCCCGGCGCCGCCGCGGTTACACCGGCTTCCGACGTCTTCGACAGCGGCGCGTCCTTGACGGTGACGATTCCGGTCGGGGTCGAGGACGGCGTCGTCTCGGTCACGACTTCGGGCGGTACCAGCCCTGGCGTCAACATCGTGCTGGACGCCGATGGCGACGGGTTGAGCGATCTCGACGAAGTCAACATCCACGGCACAAACCCATTCGTCGCGGATACCGACGGCGACGGCCTCTCCGACGGCGATGAGGTCAACGTCCACGGCACCAATCCGCTGGAGCCCGACAGCGACGACGACGGACTCGACGATGGCGCCGAGGTTGGCCTCGGAACGGATCCGACGGTTCCCGATTCGGACTCGGATGGCCTCGACGATGGTGAGGAGATCTTGATTGGTACCGAGCCCCTCGATGAGGACAGCGACGACGACGGGATTGAAGACGGTGCGGAGGTCGACGCCGGTCTCGATCCGCTGGATGGTAGCGACGCGGCGGCTGATCCGGACGGTGACGGGCTGAGTAGCGCCGAGGAGATCGGGTTGGGAACCAACCCGTTCCGCAGCGACACGGATTCCGACGGCCTCAGCGACGGCGATGAGGTCAACACACGCGGAACCGATCCGCTGAATCCGGATACCGATTCCGGCGGTCGCACGGACGGCGACGAGGTCCTTGTGGATGGCACCGATCCGCTTGACGGCTCGGACGACCGGGTGGAGTTGCCGATTGTTCTCCAGGATAGCGATACTTTCCGCTGGGACATCAGAGGCGACGGCACAATCAGGGACGGCAGCAACAATGCCTTCGACGGAGCCTTTGATCTGGTTGTTGACGGCGGATTCTTCTCGTTCTTCCCCTCGGGCACGGCGGAAGAGCTCGGTCGGGAAATCGTGATTGGCCCATGGACTCGTTCCGGGCTGATCATCCGGCGCAAGGTCTTCGTTCCCGAAGACGACAGCTTCGCACGCTTCCTCGAGGTGTTCGAGAACTTCAACGGCTTCGACGTACCGGTCTCGATCGAGTTACGGAGCGATCTCGGTGCCGGTAACCGTAGTGAGATCATCACCACCTCGGACGGCGACCAGGTTTTCGAGCGCAGAGACGACTTCATCGTGCTCGACGACGGCACGGACGGCGGGGGTAACCCTGCGGTGACGCACGTGTTTTCGGGTCCGGGGGCCGAGGTGGAGCCGAGCAGTGTTTCGACCAACATCCCGGGTGGGGACGACTTCTCCGTTCGCTTTGACTTCACGGTGCCGGCGCAGGGGCGTGCGATCGTGATGCATTTCGGCATGCAGTCTCACGACCGTGGCGCTGCCGCGACGCGTGCCGAGGGTCTCACGTTCGTCGAGGGCTCGGCGCTCTTCGGTCTCGCACCCGACGAGCAGCTCGACGTCGTCAACCTCGTGCCTTTCGCCGACAGCGATCGAGACGGCGCCACCGACAGCGAGGAACTGGCGGCAGGCACTTTGCTCGACAATCCGGACAGCGACGGCGACGGCTTGCTCGACGGATTTGAGCTCGACAATGGCCTCAACCCGCTGGAGGCTGACTCCGATGGCAATGGTACGAACGATGATCTGGAAGACCCGGACGGGGACGGCCTGACGAATGCGGAAGAGCAGACTCTGGGTACAGATCCGTCGGCGAGTGATAGTGACGGCGACGGCTTGGACGACGGCGCGGAGGTGAACGGCTCACCGGCGTCCGATCCGCTGAACCCGGACACCGACGGCGATACCCTGAGCGACGGCGAAGAGGTGAACGTCCACGGTACCGACCCGACCAAAGCCGACAGCGACGACGGAGGTCGCACGGACGCACAAGAAATCAATGAGGATGGCACGGATCCACTCGACGGCGCCGATGACCGCGTCGTATTCCCAGCGACATTGTTCGATGGCGCGGGATTCCTCTGGGACATCAACAGCGACGGATTGACCATTAACGGTACGATCGACGCTTTCGACGGCGGTCTGCAGTTGTACATCAACGGCCAGCGCTTCAGGGGGCCATCGTTCGGCAGCGCCGAGGATCTCGGGCGTGAGCTGGTCATCGGGACGGATCGTCTTTCGAGACTGGACGTTACGCGGAAAGTCTTCGTGCCCGAGGACGGTGTGTTCGCTCGCTATCTGGAGATCCTCGAGAATCCAGATGACTCGCCGCCCTGCGACGCCCTCGAGGTGCAGGCATTGAGTGACTGCGTCGCCGAATTCTGCCCAGACCTTGATCCAGCCTGCGTCGGCAGCGCCTGTGTCGCAGAGCTTGCTCCTCTGTCGACGTCCTGCCTGAATTGCCTCGGCGCGACGTCGCCGATTGACGTCTGCACGGATGCGCCCAGTCTCGCGACCGTGGAGATCCGTACGCATCTCGGTTCCGGGCGCGCTACGCAGCTCGTCCTCACTTCAGATGGAGACCAGGCCTTCGAACGCAGCGATGATTTCATCATCACCGACGACGCCGACGGCGCCGGCGATCCCACAGTGGTGCACGCCTTCTCTGGACCGTTTGCCGAGATCGAGCCGATCTCGGTGTACACGAATGCCCCGGGTCGCGAGGAAGTTAGGTTCGCCTTCAATGTAGAGGTTCCGGACGGCGGTCGCGCGATCATCATGCACTTCGCTTCTCAGAATGACGACCGGGCGAACGCGGAGGCGGGGGCGCATACCCTGGTAGGGCTCGAGGGCTCGACTTTGTCCGGCCTCAGCGCCGCCGAGATGAACGAGGTCGTAAACTTCTTCGGCTTCCCTGATAGCGACGACGACGGACTTGCCGACGCGGAAGAAGACTTGCTCGGCACGGACTCCAACAATCCCGACAGCGACGGAGACGGTCTGCTCGACGGAGTCGAGGTCGCCAATGGCCTCGACCCGCTCGTCCGCGACAGCGACGGCAACGGCACGGACGATGGTGCCGAGGACGGCGATGCCGACGGCTTGGATAACCTCACCGAGCAGACGATAGGAACCGACCCCGGGGTAGCGGACAGTGATGGTGATGGGCTGTTGGACGGCGCGGAGGTCGCGGGCGATGCCGGGAATGGCGTGCCAACGACGGATCCGCTGAACGCGGACAGCGATTCGGACGGTCTCTCTGACGGCGACGAAGTGCTCGTTTGGGGAACCGATCCGACTCTGGCCGACACCGACGGCGGCGGTCGCAGCGACAGTCAGGAAGTCAATGAGGACCAAACTGACCCGTTGGATCCGACCGACGACGCGATCGTGCTGCCGACGGACCTCTTCGACAGTGAGGGCTTCCGATGGGACATTCAGGGAGACGGGCGCATCGGTGACGGGTCCAGTGGCGCGTACGAGGGCGGGAAGGGACTGACGGTCAACGGCACGGCCTTTCCGTCATTGGCGGTGGCACGCGTCGAGGACGACGGGCGGGAAGTGGTCGTCGGTCCGTGGACGGAGTTTGGCCTGGACATTCGCCGCAAGATCTTCGTCCCCGAAAACGAAGCTTTCGCTCGCTACCTCGAGATCTTCGAGAATCCGGCTTCTTGTGCGGCAGTCGAAGTCGAGGCAGTGAACGACTGCGCGAACGCCCTCTGCGACGCGACCGCCGCTTTCGAGGTCTTTCAGGCCTGTGTCGCTGCGAGTTGTGCCGCCGAGCGCTCGGCAATGCCGTTGGCATGTGTGAGCTGCCTCGACGCGGCGGTCTCGATCGCCGATGCGACGGCGTGCATTGGCGACAGTGTGCTGGTCGCTGCGAGCCTAGGGTCGAACCTGGGGTCGGATTACTTCGACGCCGTCCAGATCATTGCGACGTCGAGCGGCGATCAGATCCTCGATCGCGACGATGGCTACGTGATTACCGATGATTCAACGGACGGCGGCGGCGTGCCCGCCGTCACGGACGTGTTTGCCGGCCGCCGTTACTCCATACCGCCAACCAACGCCTTTTTCGGTCAAGTCGACGATTTTCCCCCACGACAGCGTGTTCTGGTCGACTACGACTTCACCGTGCCGGTTCGCGGTCGCGTGCTCTTGATGCACTTCGCGGCCCAGCGAAATCTCGGACTCGAGGCAGGGACCAGTGCGGCATCCCTGACCTATCTGGATGGAGAGGCTTTGAATGGTCTCAGCCAGTCGGAACAGGAGCAGATCGTCAACTTCGTAGCGTTCGCGGATCGCGATCGAGACGGTCTGACGGACGACGAAGAAAGCGTCTTGGGAACCAACCCCGAGTTGGCGGATAGTGACGGAGACAGTTTGAAGGACGGGTTCGAGGTCGAGTTCGGCTTCGATCCGCTCGTCTCAGACGAGGACGGCAACACGATAGATGATGGTCTCGATGACACCGACCTCGATGGCGTGGACAACGCAACCGAAGAGGCGGCGGGGAGCGACCCGACCGTCGCCGATACCGATGGCGACGGTTTGACCGACGGCGAGGAGGTCAACAATCTCGGCACGGACCCAAGCGATGCTGATAGCGACGACGATGGGCTGACCGACGGCGAAGAGGTCAATGTTCACGCTACCGATCCTCTGGCTCCCGATACCGATGGTGGCGGCCAGCTTGACGGCGACGAAGTCCTGCGTGATCGAACGGACCCGATCGAGCCTAGCGACGACGAGGTCCTCACACTCTTCTCGCTGGATCGTGGGAGTGCGCTACTCAGGAGACTCGACCCAAGCACCGGCGCGATCTTATCGTCGCTTGCCATCACGATGCAGGGCGCCTCGGTACGAGGTGGGAGTGGGCTAGCGACACATCCGGTGACTGGGCAATTATTCGCCTTGCTCGAAGTGAACGACCGTCTCAGCCGCGATCTCGCTACGATCGATCCGCATACCGGCGAAGCGACCTCGATTGGCAATACAGGAGCTCCGTTTGCGGCACTCGCGTTCGGCCAAGACGGCACGCTCTATGGCCTGACAGGTGAGAGGGGGGCCACTCCCGAGACGCTTTTCGAGCTTGATCAAGCGACGGGTGCTGCAACCCAGTTGACGACACTTGGATCGGGGTCAGGAGGAGAAGCCCTAGCGTTGAATCCGCTCGATGGCTTGCTCTATCGCGCCTCAGGCCGCGGCCGCAGGAACATCGACCGAATCTTCGAGACCGTTGACCCGAGCGACTTCTCGGTCGAAATGGTCATGCTTTTTGGTGACGATTCCGATCAGTTGAGGGCGCTCACATATGCCGGTGCCAATCGTTTCGTGGCATTCGATCGAGGCCGCGATTTCTACACGCTGAGCGCTGATGGACGGCTTCGCAAGATGGGGCGCCCAGGTGTGGAATCGAAGGGCCTCGCGTTCGTCCGCAGCGCTTTCATAGACCTCGACGCCGACGGACTAACCGGAAGCGAGGAGGCCGCTGCGGGCACGGATCCCCAGGACCCGGACACGGACGACGACGGCCTGTTGGACGGGTTCGAGGTCGACAACGGCCTCGATCCGCTTATCCCGGGAGACGAAAATGGCGATCTCGACAGCGACGGCCTGACCAACTTCGAAGAGCAAACGATCGGAACCGACCCGGCTGTCGCGGATACGGATGGGGACGGGCTGTCGGACGGAGACGAGGTCAACGTGCACGGTACCGATCCGCTGGATCCGGATAGCGAAGGCGACGGATTGAGCGACGGCGATGAGATCAACGTCTACGGATCCAACCCGCTGAGTCGCGACTCTGACGGTGGAAGCCGCCCGGACGGGGTCGAGGTCAACCGCGACGGAACGGACCCGACCGATCCGAACGACGACTTGCCTAGCCTCTACTCCCTCGATCGGAACGCGGCAAGGCTGCACTTGATCGATGTCAGCGACGGTTCGACGTTGGCGACAACGGAACTGTCTGTATTCGCAATGGGCCTGGCAACAAATCCGGAGACTGGTGAGCTCTGGACTTTCGTCGGGGGAGGCCAGCTATCAACGGTGGATCCGATAACCGGAGCGTTTGGAGTCGTGGGGTATCCTCCTGAATTTTTCGAAGCGATTACCTTTGACAACGATGGGAACCTCTTGGGGGTGACCTCGTACTATGGCGCATCCCCGGGTTCACTCTTCTTCATCAGTACTCTGGATGCATCCGTAACGCCGATCCGGCCGCTGACAAGCCCGAGCAACTTCGGCAGCCATGCTCTAGCCTTCCACAACAACAGCGGCTTGGTTTATCACTCGGCGGGGGACTACAACAGCGCGTCGATTCTGGAGACCGTGGATCTGACGACGCTCCAATTGGAGATGCTTCCGTTGTCGGGTTTCAGCTTCCGCGAACCAACGGCGCTCACCTACGCAGGCAACTCGGAGTTTTTCGCAACCGACTACGGCCGCGATTTCATGTCGATTCGGGACGACGGCTTCGTGCGATCTCTGGGAACTCTGAGTCACACCTCGGCAGGCCTCGCCTTGGTGGGGGTCAGTCTCGCAGACCGCGACCTCGATGGGCTGAGCGACAGTGCCGAGGCCGTGCTTGGTACCAATCCCGAGGTTGCAGATAGTGACGGTGACGGGCTTGAGGACGGCTTCGAAGTAGAAAACGGGTTCGATCCACTCGATCCGGACGAGGACGGCAACACGATCGACGACGGACAGGACGATCCAGACGGTGACGGTTTGGATAGCGCGGCCGAGCAGTCTCTCGGGACTAACCCGACGCAGAGCGATACTGACGGCGACGGACTAGATGACGGCGAAGAGGTCAACGTCGAAGGAACCGATCCGCTGGTCGCTGACTCCGACAGAGACGGCCTCGACGATGGGGAGGAAATTGATTCGTTCGGCACCGACCCCCTCGACGCCGACTCCGACGACGACGGATTCAAAGACGGGGTAGAAATCAACTCGGGAAGCGATCCGCTGGCACCCGGCAGTGTGCCGTTCCTGCTGCTCTATGGGCTCGAGCGGTTCGGAAGCGGTTCGCTCTATCGGATCGATCCCGGCTCGGGTACGGCCTATGCAGTCGGCGAGACTGGGATCTCTGATTGGAGTGCTCTAGCCGTGGACCCAAATGGAGTCATGTACGCGACACAGTTCTTCGGGGGACTCTTCAAGATTGATCCGTTGACCGCCGCGGCCGATTTGAT
The DNA here is from genome assembly GCA_028282445.1 of Candidatus Binatia bacterium. Taxonomy (GTDB): domain Bacteria; phylum Desulfobacterota; class Binatia; order HRBIN30; family CADEER01; genus CADEER01. The sequence continues at coordinate 31,169 of JANQHZ010001023.1, forward strand.
CGGGCCAACGCTCGATGCGCTCGACGATCTCGCGTTCCGAAGTAGCGACGGGAGCCTTTTTGCGGCGACTGACTTTAGTCAGTTCGGGACGATCGATGTGACAACTGGCAGTGGCACAGTTGTCGCGAACCTAGGTTGCTGCGGAACCGGAGGCTTGGCCTTTTCTGCAGATGACACGCTTTACCAGACTCAACGGGATGACCTGAAAATCTTGGATCCGACGACGGGCCAAACGACATCCCTTGGCCGATTGCAGACACCGCCCGGGCTGTCGTTGTTTGACACCTACGCGATCGATTTCCGGCCAGGAAGCAACGACCTGTTTGTGCTCTACGAAGCATATCCCGCAAGGCTCGGCGTAATCGACCCGTCGACGGCGCAATTGACGGATATCGGGCCAACCGCAAGCGATCTCGTAGGACTGGCCTGGTTGCCCGCACCGGGCGGCGTCGACACAGACGGCGACACGCTGCCGGATGCGACTGAGGCCTTGGTTGGCTCGGACCCTGCGCTCATCGACACGGATGGCGACGGGTTAACGGACGGCGAAGAAGTGCGCGACGTCGGGACCGACCCTAACGACGCAGATACAGATGACGATACGGTCAACGACGGCGATGAAGTCGATGCAGGTCGAGATCCACTGGCCGCGGATCCGACACCGACGCCGACCGACACGCCAACGCCGACCCACACGCCACCCGATACGCCGACGCCGACCCCGAGCCCGACGACAGCAACCATCGGGACTGCTACCCCTACACCAACGGCAACGGATACTCCTTCCGGTCCACTCTGCTTTCGGTGTGACTACGACGAGCACTACTGCGAATGCCAAGATGGTACGGTGGTGTTCGACGAATGCGTGTTGGACACCGAGCACGTCCAGACCTGCGGTCCACGTCAGCAGGATTGCGAGCAAGCTTGTATTGCTATTGACGGCCAGTTTCCTACAGAGGTTTTCTGCGCTCAGAACAACGCGTTCGATTGCTGCGGTGTCGTCGTGCAGGTGCCGTGCGACTGAGCTCGAACCCCAACGAGTATGCTCCCTCAATCTCGGCGCATGAGATGGTTGAAGTCATACAGCCTGCACGCCTGCATGTCCTCCGTGACACCGTCTCCGACCAAGCCGCATTTTAGACGACCCTCTGCGGACTTGCGGAGATGTGCACAACTTCGACATGTCAAGGTCATATCCGGAGGATCTAGGCTGATGTCCCAAGGCAATTGCGCCTCCAACTGCTCCCGGAAGATCTCGTTCTTCGTGCGGCGTAGCTCTTGCTGGGATTCAGCAAGGAAGAACTGCAGCCCCAGCGAGTTGATTGTCTCGAGGCAGAGGGCAAGCGCGTCCGGCCCGTCATCGTGAGTATCCTGGGGCCAGTAGCGCATCTGTCGATAGAGAGTTGCCAGGCGACGGTTGAACACGCCTCGGTGGACACCTCAAAACCGGCCAGTCGTCGACACCCCAAAACCGGCCAGTTGAGGCGGCAGCAGCGGCGAGCAGATCCTCGCGGTAGACGTCGACGCGGTCGGCGTTCTCGAGCCCCTCGATCACGAGCCTAACGTCCGCCGCATCGAAGGTGGCATCACGCTCGCCTACGCCGCCGGCGCCAGGCCCCTCATTTTGCTCACCAAGTGCGATGTCGAAAACGACGTTGACCGATCTCGGGAGGCCGTCTGCGGGTCGGCGCGGGGCATCCGCGTGCTGACCGTAAGTGCGACGGAAGGCGAAGGGCTCGACACGGTTCGCGACGCTAT
>JANQHZ010000270.1 GCA_028282445.1 Candidatus Binatia bacterium
CTTTGCCTCCGGCAAGTTGATTCTCGAGACGCCGGAGCAGTGCATTCAGTCCGACCCGAAGGGTAAGCTCGACAAGACCGCGACCAAGGAGTTCAACAAAATCAGCGGCAAGTGCACCGCCGGACTCCCGAGCTTTGGAATTAGCCCAATCGACACCGCGCTGGCGCGCGCCGTTCTGATCCAATTCGGATTGGTTCACGGCACTCTGGGGCCGGATCTCGACGACAATCTCATCCTCGATCCGATCGACGCTCGCTGCCAGGCGAAAGTGACGTCGGCTTTGCTCAAGTGCGAGGACACTCGTCAGAAAGAGTATCTCAAGTGTCAGAAGCAGGGGCTCAAGTCGGGGACGATTACCGACGCGGCCAGTCTGGCATCGGTGTGTCTCGGCTCGGGACTTGCCACCCAGCCCGACCCGAAGGGACGCATCGCCTCGAAATGCGGCGCCAAGTTGCTGTCGACGATTGCCAAGCAGTGCGACGAGACCGACCTATCGGAAGCGTTCGCTGCGTGTGGCTCGTCGGACCCGGCGACCGTGTCGGCTTGTCTGTCGAGCGAGTCGGCCTGCCAGCTGTGCCGAATGCTGAACGACGCCGGCGGTGTCGTTCGCGATTGCGACGCCTTCGACGACGGCGACGACACCAACGGAAGCTGCAACGCCGAGTGCTCCGACGGATTGATTCATCCTGAAGAAGCTTGCGACGACGAAAACGGGGCGAGCGGTGACGGCTGCTCGGACGTTTGCCAGATCGAGTCCGGCTGGTCCTGCACCGGCGAGCCGAGCGTGTGTACCGAAAATTGCGGCAACGGCACGATCGATGCCGGTGAAACCTGCGACGATGGCGGCACCGCTGCCGGCGACGGTTGCTCCGATCTCTGCCAGGTCGAGGCCGACTACACCTGCACCGGCGAGCCGAGCGTGTGCGAGCTGAGTTGCGGCAATGGCGACATCCAGGCGGGCGAGGCCTGCGACGACGACAACCAGGCGGACGAAGACGGTTGCTCGAGCTCGTGTGAGATCGAACCCGGCTACGTCTGCACCGGCAATCCGAGCGTGTGTACCTTCGTCTGCGGCAACAGCGTGTTCGATGCCGGCGAGACTTGTGACGACGGCAACGCCGCCCCCGGCGACGGCTGTGGCCCTCTCTGCCAGATCGAGTCCGGTTGGCTGTGTTCGGGCCTGCCGAGCATTTGCGGTCCGGAATGCGGCGACGGCTTGATTCGCAGCATCGAAGCTTGCGACGACGGAAACCTCAATAGCGGCGACGGTTGCAACTTCCTGTGCCAGGTCGAGACCGGATACAACTGCGCCAGTGAGCCGAGCACGTGTTCGGCGATCTGCGGTGACGGTTTCATCCGAGGCAGTGAGACCTGCGACGACTCCAACACCTCGAGCGGCGACGGCTGCTCGGGCTCGCTGTGTCGTACCGAGTTCACCCACTCGTGCGCCGGGCAGCCGAGCTCGTGCTCGGCGCTGTGTGGCAACGGTGGCCTCGACGGGATCGAAGAGTGCGACGACGGCAATACCCTCAACGGCGACGGTTGCGCCGGCAACTGCACGGTCGAGGCCGGATTCGCCTGCTTCAGCACGCCGAGTACGTGTTTCGCGACCTGCGGTAACGGCACTCTGGACGCAGGCGAAAACTGCGACGA
>JANQHZ010000529.1 GCA_028282445.1 Candidatus Binatia bacterium
GGGATGCAGCTGCTGAGAACCGCCCGAAACGAGAAGGAGAAGGTTGCATGAAGATTTACTACGATAAGGACGCCGATCTGGCTCCGCTCGAGGGCAAGACCGTCGCGGTGATCGGTTACGGCAGTCAGGGCCACGCCCACGCCAACAACCTTCGCGACAGCGGGGTGAGCGTCGTCGTCGGACTTCGTAAGGACGGCTCGTCCTGGAAGAAGGCGGAAGCCGCCGGGCTCGAGGTCCTCGAGCCGGCCGAGGCTGCCGCCAAGGCCGACGTCGTAATGATGCTCGTACCGGATGAGATGGGCGCCGAGATCTACAGTCGCGACATTGCGCCCGGCATGACGGCGGGCAAGTACCTCGCCTTCGCGCACGGCTTCAACATCCACTTCAAGGGCATCGTCCCCGATGCCGGCATCAACGTGTTCATGGTCGCGCCGAAGGGGCCGGGCCATCTCGTGCGCAGCGAGTACGAAGCCGGACGGGGCGTGCCCTGTCTGCTCGCGCTGCACCAGGATCCGAGTGGCGACACGCGACAGGTCGGCCTGGCTTATGCCAAGGCGATTGGCGGCACGCGCGCGGCCGTACTCGAGACCACGTTCAAGGAAGAGACCGAAACCGACCTTTTCGGCGAGCAGTCGGTGCTCTGCGGCGGGCTTACCGAGCTCATCCGTGCCGGCTACGAGACTCTGGTCGACGCCGGTTACAGCCCCGAGATGGCCTACTTCGAGTGCTTGCACGAGGTGAAGCTGATCGTCGACCTGATCTACGAAGGCGGCATCGCCAATATGCGTTACTCGGTGTCGAACACAGCGGAGTACGGCGACATGACTCGCGGACGTCGCATCATCGGCGATGAGGCGCGCAATGCGATGAAGGAGATTCTCGGCGAGATCCAGAGCGGCAAGTTCGCCGAGGAATGGATGACCGAGCATCACGCCGGCTCGCCGCATTTCGGCGAGCTGCGCAAAGAAGCCGAGAAGCATCCGATCGAAGGCGTCGGCGACAAGTTGCGCTCGATGATGCCGTGGCTCAGCTCCGGCAGACTGGTGGATCGCTCGAGGAACTGAGCGAGCGATGGCGGCGCGACCGGAACCCCTGCGAACTGTCCCGGAGCGAAAGCCCCGGCGACGGGGGTTTTACATTCTGCCCAACCTGCTGACGACCGGCGGGTTGTTGTCCGGGGTGTATTCTCTGGTTGCCTGCCTGCGCGGCGATTTCTTCCTGTCGGCGGTCGCGATCATGGCCGCCAACGTCTTCGACGTTCTCGACGGTCGGGTGGCGAGGGTCACCAAGACGACGTCGGAGTTCGGGTCGCAGTACGACTCGCTGGCCGACCTGGTGGCCTTCGGGGTGGCGCCGGCGATTTTGCTGTACCGCTTCGCGCTCGAGCCATGGGGATCTCTCGGTTGGCTGGCGGCGGGACTCTACGTCGTCTGCGGCGCCCTCCGGTTGGCGCGGTTCAACGTCCAACGCGACGACGTCGCCAAGCGTAACTTCGTCGGCTTACCGATTCCGGCCGCGGCCGAGGTGATCGCGGCCTCGGTGCTGCTCTTCGTCTACCTTTTCGGGGCCGCGCCGACCGAAGCGGCTGACGTGACTCGCCGTTTCGGCTGGTTGTTGATGTCGTACGTGTTGGCGCTCCTGATGGTGAGTGGCTTCCGCTACTTCAGCTTCAAGGAGCTCGAGCTCCGGCACCGGCAGCCGTTCTCGGTGTTGTTCACCGTCATCGTCGGCCTGATCGTGTTCCTCGCCGAGCCGCAGATCTTTCTCTTCGTCGGCGCGGTCGGCTACGCCGCATCGGGGCCGGTCCGTTCGCTGCTCGGTCGGCCCGACGAGCCCGATAGCGAGGCCGATAGCGGCTTGACAGGGCAAGGGGACTCGCCTAACGTCTCGGCATCATGATGACGGCTCACACGATTAGCGGTCTGCTTCTAGGTCTGGGACTTCGATCCCCCGGCCGGGGTGCGCGTGTGACGAGCTGAAGTCTCGCACGAGCCACGGGTCGGGGATTTGCCCGTGGCTGAAATGACGGTCCTGATCCGGCCACGGGCAAAGCGCTCGTGGCTTTTTTGGTTTTTGGGCACACCCGCCGCTCCTTCCCCAGCACGGCTCGGGTGAATACGACGAGGGGACTGACGACGATGACTGAGCAGGTGAAGATCTTCGACACCACGCTGCGCGACGGCGAGCAATCGCCGGGTGCGACGATGACCGTGGAGGAGAAACTGGTGATCGCGCGCCAGCTCGAGAAGCTCGGCGTCGACGTGATCGAGGCGGGCTTCGCAGCGGCGTCGGACGGCGATGCCGACGCGGTCTCCAAGGTCGCTGCGGCGGTCAGCGAACCGGTCGTACTGAGCCTGTCGCGCACCAAGCAGGGCGACATCGAGCGCGCCGTCAAGGCGGTCGAAAAGGCCGCTCATCCGGGGATCCACATTTTCATTGCGACCTCCGACCTGCACCTCGAGCGCAAGTTGATGATGAGTCGCGAGGAGGTCGTCGATGCCGCTTGTTGGGCGGTGGAGTTCGCCAAGAAGCACGTCGACTACATCGAGTTTTCGGCCGAGGACGCATCGCGCAGCGACCGCGAGTACATGACCCACGTGTTTGCGCAGGTGATCAAGGCGGGCGCGGTGACGTTGAACGTCCCCGACACCACCGGGTACGCAATGCCTTCGGAGTTCGGCGCGTTGATCGAGTACCTGATCGCCAATACCGAAGGTGGTCGCGACGTGACCTGGAGCGCTCACTGCCACAACGACCTCGGCCTGGCGGTGGCGAATTCGCTGTCGGCCGTGCGCAACGGTGCGCGACAAGTCGAGTGCACGATCAACGGGATCGGCGAGCGCGCCGGCAATACCTCGCTGGAAGAGGTGGTGATGGCGCTGAAGACACGCGCCGATATCTACTCGGATGTTTCGGTCGGCGTTCGCACCGAACAGATATATCCCTCGAGTCGCTTGTTGTCGCAGATCACCGGTATCGCGATTCCAATCAACAAGCCGGTCGTCGGGGCCAATGCTTTCGCTCACGAAGCCGGCATACATCAGGACGGCGTGCTCAAGGACAAGTCGACCTACGAGATCATGCGTCCGGAATCGGTGGGGATCGAAAGCAACCGCTTGGTGCTGGGGAAGCACTCCGGGCGGCACGCGTTCGCCGAGAGGTTGAAGGCGTTGGACGTCAATCTCGCCGAGGTGGACGTCGCCAATGCCTTCGATCGCTTCAAGGCG
>JANQHZ010001076.1 GCA_028282445.1 Candidatus Binatia bacterium
GCTCGGAATCGGCGACATCCTGACCGGGTCGAAACGATAGAACTCGCCCGAAAAGCCCACCGGACCACCCTTCCACAATCGACGCATCACTTCGATCGACTCTTCCAGCCGCTTGCCGCGCCGCTCGAATGGCTGCCCGACGAGGTCGAACTCCTCCCGCATCCACCCCGCCCCCACGCCGAGCACGATCCGATTATCGGACAGGATCGCGGCAGTCGAGATCGCCTTGGCGGCGAGTACGGGGTGACGTAGCGGCAGAACGAACACACTGGTGATGACCTCCATCCGGCGAGTCACCGCAGCCAGCGCTGCCGCCGTAACGATGGGATCCGGCCAGGGCGTATCGGGCCGCCATCGAGGCTTCCCATCGTCGGTGTACGGGTAAGGCGTGCGCAGGTCGGCGGGATAGACGAGGTGGTCGGAGAGCACGACCGCACCGAATCCCGACTCCTCGGCGACACGCGTGAGCTCCGGAAGCTCGAGCGGGTCGTTGTAGGCGAGTGCGATACAGAACTTCACAAGGGCGGATCCTCAGGACCGGAACTATATACATCGCGGCGAGCTGGCAATGATTCTTCTCGCGCAGAGGCGCCGAGGCGCAGAGAAGGACAACGGCCATTCGCCGTCGACTTTCGACCCACCGAAAAGACCCGTACAACAAACCTCTGCGCCTCAGCGCCTCCGCGCGAGAAAAAGCCCGATGAGCCCTCACACAGCAATTCCCGAATCCTCCATAAGCGACTGGCACTATGGGTGCGACATCCTCGTCGTGGGCTTCGGCGGCGCCGGCGCGTGTGCGGCCATCGAATCGGCGCGCGCCGGAGCCCGAACGCTGGTAATCGAGCGCGCCGGCGGTGGCGGCGGCACGACCGCCCTCTCCACCGGGGTCTGCTACATGGGCGGCGGCACGCGCGTCCAGAAGGCCTGCGGCTTCGACGACAGCGTCGAGGACATGATCGACTACGTCCGCATGGCCGCCGGACGCGGCTGTGACGAGGAACGCATCCGGATGTTCTGCGAGGGCAGCCTGGAACACTTCGACTGGCTGTGCTCGCTCGGGGTCGAGTTCGCCGACGCCTACGAACCCGAGAAGACCACCCACCCCTTCGGAGAGGAGTGCCTCCACTTCAGCGGTAACGAAACCGTCCACCCCTTCGTCGACCGGGCTCGCCCAGTGCCGCGCGGACACAAGCCGAAGCGCGTCGGCGAAGCGGGCGCCTACCTCATGCAGGTTCTCTGCGCGGCCGCCGAGGAAAGCGGTGCGCAAGTGCTCAGCGATTGTCCGGCCGAGCGTCTCGTCGTCGGAGCCGCAGGCAGGGTCGTCGGAGCCATCGCCAAGCTCGACGGCTCCGCGATCGCCATTCGCGCGCAGTGCGCGGTCATCCTGTGCGCCGGAGGCTTCATCATGAACGACGTCATGCTCGCCGAGCACGCGCCCATGCTGCTCGAGTGCAACTACAAGGCGGGCTGTCCGGGCGACGACGGCGCGGGGATCGAGCTAGGGCAAGGCGCCGG
>JANQHZ010001084.1 GCA_028282445.1 Candidatus Binatia bacterium
CAAAGGGATGCCCTCTTTGCCGGCGAGTCGGACTACATTGGCGAGCTTGGTGCCGTTCGTCGCATCCATCGAGCCGGCGCGAACCGTGAAGTCGTGGCCATAGACCGCAACGTCACGCCCGCCTACCTTGATGACCGCGGTGACGATCGAGGCGCCATCCAGGTTGGGGCCCCAGTTCTGGTAGAGAACCGTCGGCTCGGTGCCCGGATCGCGCAACACGTCGATGCGCTCCCAGACGGTCATCCGGCGCTTGGCGTGCTGCCGGCCGATCTGAACGGGACCGGCGGCGGTACGCGGCCGCGCGCGGAGATACTGGCCGCGCTCGACGGCCTCTTCGTAAGGCCCGGTGGGAGCGGCTCCCTTCTTGGCCGGGGTCGCCTTCCCGTCGGTTTGGAAAGGATTACGGATGCTTGGCGTCACAATGTCCTTGGGCATACCTTCACTGACCTGGGCTGGGCGGCGCCGCGGACATGGACGATGCCGTGGAGCACGCAGTGGTTACTTTGGTAGATAATTGGGCCAATACCAGTAAAGCCGGGCCAACGCGACAGCCCGGCCCGGCGCCGGGCGTCGCGGGGCGTCGTCGACTCCCGCGGACCGCCGGTTGCCGCGCCGGGATGGCGACGGCGAGCCCGGTACCGACGCAATGAGCGGCTCGGTCTCCAACGATTCTCCATAGTTATGCCGAGTCCGTCCGCTCGCCACCGGGGTCCTCCGACTCAGCCATGAGCCGGGAACCCGTTCGTTCGAACCTCGACTTGGGTCATGTAAGACTAGCGGATCGAATCGTGCGCGACCGGCCGCGGGCCAAGCGCTGGCGTCAAACCCCCAAAACGAGCCATAAAGGTGCCTCTTGTCCCGAAGCTCCCTACACTGAGAAGTTACCCGAGGAACCTCTGGAGGAATGATATGGACAAGCTACTGGCAGGTATCCGTCACTTTCGGCAGGTGGCCTTTCCCGAGCGAAAGGAATCGTTCGCCCAACTGGCGGAGGGGCAGTCGCCCAACAAGCTGCTGATTACCTGTTCGGACTCCCGCATCGTCCCGTATCTAGTGACCGGGTCCGAGCCGGGAGAGTTGTTCGTCATCCGCAACGCCGGCAACCTCGTACCTCCTTTCGGTTCATCCGCAAGCGGCGAGGAGGCGACGATCGAGTACGCCGTCGTCGCGCTTCGAATCGAGCACATCGTCGTCTGCGGCCACTCGAACTGCGGTGCGATGAAGGGACTGCTCGACCCGGCATCGCTCAGCGGCGTTCCGTCGGTGGCGCGCTGGCTCGGGTTGGCGCGTTCGACCAAGGCGGTGGTCGACGCAACCACACCTTCGCAAGCGACGCCTGAAGAGCGCTTGCGGCGCGCGACCGAGATCAACGCGGTACAGCAGGTCGAGAACCTGAAAGGACACCCTTCGGTCGCCGCGGCCGTGGCGGACGGCAAGCTCAGCCTGCACGCGTGGTACTACGACATCCCTTCGGGTTCGGTTACCGGACACGACCCCTCGCGCGGCGAGTACGTCGACGTCGAGATCGCTGAGGCGCCGAAGCTCGTAGCGGCGTAGCAGCCCAGCAGCGAGGAAACGATGCCAAACGAAAACGCGACTTCCGATTCCGCCACCCCGCAGGAGGGAACCTTCGGCCGTGACTTGATGGCGTCGGTCGTCGTCTTCCTGGTCGCGCTCCCGCTCTGTATGGGCATCGCGATCGCCTCCGGTGCGCCGCCCGCGCTCGGACTGATCACGGGAATCGTCGGGGGATTGGTCGTCGGTTTTCTCGCCGGGCAGCCGCTCCAGGTGAGCGGACCGGCGGCCGGTCTGACCGTATTGGTCTGGCAGCTGATCCAGGACTTCGGGCTCCAAGCACTCGGACTTGCCGTTCTCATCGCCGGAGGTCTGCAGCTGGCGGCCGGCTTCGCCGGCCTTGGGCGATGGTTTCGAGCGGTCGCTCCTGCGGTGATTCAGGGAATGCTGGCGGGGATCGGCGTGCTCATCTTCGCGAGCCAGTTTCACGTCATGGTCGACGACAAGCCGCGCGGTAGCGGATGGGAAAACCTGCTCTCGATTCCGGAGGCGATCTACAAAGGAATCTTGCCGGTCGATGGCAGCGTACACCACATGGCCGCGGGGATGGGTTTGCTCACGATCGTCTCGCTGCTCGCTTGGAATAAGTTCCGGCCCGGGCCGCTGCGCATGTTGCCGGGCCCCTTGGTCGGCGTCGTCGCAGCAACCGCCGCCGCCACCCTCTTCGGTCTTCCGATCACCCGCGTGCAAGTGCCCGACAACCTGCTGGCGTCGCTCAACTGGATCGATGCCGGCTCCTTCTCGCTGCTGTCGAATCCGAGCTACTGGGGCGACGCGATCGGGCTCGCCCTCATCGCCAGCGCGGAGACCTTGTTGTGCGCGACGGCCGTCGACCGCATGCACTCAGGTCCGCGCACCGACTACAACAAGGAGCTGCGGGCGCAGGGCGTCGGCAACATCGTTTGCGGCGTAGTCGGAGCCCTGCCAATGACGGGAGTCATCGTCCGGAGCTCGGCCAACGTCGAGGCGGGTGGGCAGACAAAGTGGTCGGCGATCCTGCACGGGGCGTGGATCTTGATCCTGGTCGCGGTCTTCCCGCAAGTGTTGGCATTGGTCCCGACCGCAAGTCTGGCAGCGGTTCTCGTCTATACCGGGTGGAAGCTGATCGGCGTCGATGCCGTACGTCGTCTCGCCAAGAACGGGGCCAGCGAGGTCGCGATTTGGGGAACGACGGTATTCATGATCGTCGCGACAGATCTGCTGATCGGCGTCGCGACCGGCTTCGCTCTGTCGATGCTCCGCCTGCTGCTGACCTTCGCTCGGCTCGATGTCGACGTGAAGCGCGACGGCGCGCGCTACGACGTTGCGCTGCGCGGCGCGGCAACGTTCATGAGCATCCCGATTCTCGCCGAGGCCCTCGAGTCGATTCCGAGCAACACGGAAGTCCACGTCCACCTGGACAAGGTTGCATACGTCGACCACGCCTGTATCGAGCTGATCGAGCGTTGGCACGAGGCGCACCCGGGAACCGTCTA
>JANQHZ010000557.1 GCA_028282445.1 Candidatus Binatia bacterium
ACCGTCCCGACCGCTTCGATCGCGCTCGTCAGCGCGACCAGCGGGATCAATCTGAGCCAGCGACGGCGATCGTCACGCGACAGTAAGGCGTAGCAACGCCGGATGTAGGTCGGGAAGGAGTCCATCGGCTAAGCGCTCGTCTGTATCGAAGATCGCAATCTCATGCTCGGCTCGCAGTCCGTCTGGTGAGCTCCGGCGCCACCGTTGCAGTCCAACTGTCCTGCCAGCTCGGCGTCGAGCCATCGACTAGGGCGCACCGCATCGCCTCCAAGGCCTCGGGATGCTCGATCAACAAGCGGCGCCAAATCCGCACCAAACCTCCCCCGTCGTCGAACAACAACTCCTCGGCCCCCTCGCCTATCGCTTCCCGGAGGCAGGGACCGTAGTCCAGCGCACAGGTCGGTAGTCCCGCGCCATGCATGTCGGCGAGCTTCATCGGCAAATCGACACCAGACGACGAGCGATGCAAACACACACCGAGATCCGCCGCCGCCAAAAGTCGTGGATAGGAGGCATCGGAAAACCAAGCAGTCCGCACCGAGACACCGGGCAACTCCGCTCTCTCGATCGCTCGTTCGAAGTCGGCGCGGCGCGGCCCCAAGCCCGATACCACAACGATCAGATGCGGGCGGTCCGCAGCCGGTGTAGCGACCGTCCACAACCGCAGTGCCTCGGCGAGCAGGCAGAAATCCTCGTCGGCGCTCCAGCTGGTAGAGCTCACCAGGAGCTTCGCGTCCCCGGTCGCCAGCCGGAACTCCTCCTCTTCGGAGAGAACGAGCTCGGCTGGGAGGGAGTCGCGTCCCCGGTCGCGGCCATCCTCGGCCGCGGCCTGGAAGGCACGCGCCGGACGGTCGCGAAAGACGACGGAGTCGATTGCGTAGCGCTTCGATAGGACACGCTGCATCGCCCGCGATACCGACAGGTGTAAGGTGGCCCGCCGCGCCAAAGTGCGCTCCATCCAGCCGGCGGCGGCGACGATCACGTTTCCAGCACCAAAGCGCAAAGCGAGAATCGTCCACCCGAAGTTGTGCCAATCGACGGCCAATCGCGTGCGCCTCCACCAGGCCAGCGCCACCAACACCGGCAGCGCCGGCAGCGCCGGCGGATTCTGTACGACAATCCATTCCCGTCGCCGCGAAGTCGTCAGTGCGCGTGCAATGTCGACGAAACGCGCCAAGACGGTGGGAACGACGGCAACGAAGTAGCGCAATCCGCGTGTCGACGGAGCGGGGCGAGTCGGGAGTGGCACGACTCGAACGCGCTCGTCATCGGCCAAGCGCTGCGGAATGGCCGTGTCGGTGTATGCGAAAACGTCGACCTCATAACCGGCCGCAGAAAAGGCTTCGGCGTGCAGACACATGCGCGGGCTGCGGGCGAGGTCGCCGAGCACCACCAAGGTCACGCTCCGCTCGATCGAGAGATCGTCATGCCCGGTGAGCTCGCTCACCATTCGATCTTCCAGGTTACGACCTCGCCGCGGTGTCCCGCGCGTCGATCGAACTCCACGAAGCGGTCGAGGTGTTTCGCATCCAGAAACATCAGTCCGGTGAAGGTGGATCGCAAAATGCGCTCCGTTCCCAACAGCACCCTCTTCCCTTCGAGATCCACCAGGACGGCAATCGCGGCGTCACCGCCCTGTTCCGGCTCGAAGACCCGTAGTCCATCGGCGGTCGCAACGACGACCGCGCTTGGCACGGCGTCGGCGGTCTCGTCGCGATCGGCAGCCAGCAGCAAACGCGCGCCGGGCGGATCGGCCGGATCGAGCTCAACCGACCGCACCCTCCGGCCTGACGCCAGCAACTGGCCGGCACGGCAAGTCCATCGATCCTCGCCGGAGCATGCAATCCACGAATTCGCCGCATAGGACGGTCGACCACCCGCCTTGGTGACTCTCTCGGCGTTCCGCAAGATCTCGCGAGCCTGCTCCTCGGACAATCCGAATCGCTTGCCGAGCACGGCAACGGCACGCCGCGGACGGTTGCGCCGCAGCGACGCCGCAACCTTTTCCACCAGCGTTCGACCGCCCAGCAAGCGCCATCCCACCGATCGACCGAAGTTCGACGGAAGCACCAAGTACGCTTCCGCCGGCACACAGTGAGTGCTGTTCAACACGTCGCGCGCCTGCTCTCGGTCGAGTCCGATCTCGCGAAGGTAAATCGCGGCTTCATCGCGAGCCATCGAGGCGAGCATCAGGACCGTCGCGTAGGCCCGTTCGGCCGGTACCCCGCTCGCCTGCAGCCGTCCTAACGCGCTCTGCGCGCCTTCCGGCTCGGGAAATGCCGACGAGCCGCAGTTGAGCATCCTCAAGATGCCGAGTGACTCCTCCGGGTCGTCCGACATGAGGGCCAACGCCAGCCAATGGTGCACCTGCGTGGAGAGCGTTCCGCCGTCGCCAAGCACGCGACGATCCGCGAAGTACTTGATGAAGTAGCCATAATCCCACCAGGAGTTGACGACCGAATCGGCAGCACTTTCCCGACGAATCCGCTCCAGGGTGCCGTGCCACGTGTCGTCGATCAGCGGCAGGTAGGAAGTCGCCATGCCGCGCGCCTGCTGTACCGGCAGCCATACAGTCGCGGCCAGTACGGCGAAGGTCACCGCTGGGATCCCCGGCCGACTCCCCCAAGGCTGTCGAACGACCCAGTCGAAGAGCCGTCCGAATGCGACGCCGCACAGTACTGCCATCGGCGGCGCCAACAACAGGAGGAAGCGGTTCCCCTGATGCGCGAGGACCAAGCCGCCGAGGAACCAGAGAATGATGGTCGCACCCGCGCCCTGATCCTCGACCGGTCGATGCCGATCGGCGAGGTAGGCCCCCAAGCCCACCGTCAACGGAATCAACAAGAGCGCGGCGAGCAGATAAGGGTCGAGCCCGCCGAGAGTCAGCAAGTAGCGGTACAGCAGATTGCCGCCGATCAAGAGCGCGAAGTGCCAGCTCTGCCAATCCCGCCGCGGCAACATCAGGAGAATCAATCCGAGCCAGGCGACGAAAAAGAAGACGGCACCCGCCATCGAGTTCGCGATTGCAGCCAGGCTCGGGCTGCGCAACTCACCGACCGTCTCGAAGACGCTCGGCCAAGCGAGCGACCGATCCACCTGCGCCCCGACTCGCTTCGACTCTTGCGGCGGCGCGGGTGCGGCCGCGGCCGGCTCCTCATCGGCCTGGCGCGTGACGTCCGCCCCTTTGGCTCCGCCGCCCTGGAGGTACGACGCCCGCTGAACGACTCGGTCGACGAGATCGAAAGCGGCCGACACCGGTGTCGCGCCGGCGCCGGCCGCAAGGGTCGCCGACGAGGCGAGGACGAGATAGGCGACGAGCAAGGCAGTCGATTGCCGGACGCCACGCTTGGACTCCGCGGAGCCGCCGTGGATCACGCGCCGCGCTGACCACAGCAGCGCGTTGGCGATCAACCCGAGAGACACGACACCGGAGGTGAAGATCCAGCCCGCCCACGTAGCGGCGTGCAGTCCCGTCACGACGGCGGCGATGGTGACGAAGAAGCTACGGCGCAGCGTCGTCGCTGCGTACATCGCCTCGACGATCGCCCACACCTCGAAGAGCGGAAGCACGACATTCCATATGTCGTTGTCGACTCCGAAGCTGCGATAGAGCACCACCGTGTTGAGGCTGGTCACCACCGCGCAAGCAAAGCCACCGATCTCTCCTCCGAAGCGCTCGCCCAGCCAAAAGGCCGGGAACACACCGATCAGCGCTATGAAAAAGGAGAGATAGAATCCCGACACGCTGAGCGGGGTACTCGGAGACAAGAAGCTGAGGGCTCGGTGGAACCATGCCAGGGCGGCTACGTGAAACGATCCAGCGTAGCGTGCTCGCACCCCGACCGGCGCCATCGTGAAGTCGTCACGGCACTCACCGTCGACGATCGAATCGCAGGCGCTCCCATGTCGCACCAGATTGCGCGCGGCTCGCAACCATACATAGCTGTCGAAGCCCCCCAGGTAGGGGAACCTTCCCCCGTCGGCTCGGTCGAAGCTAAGCTCGTCGAGCCGGCGGTTCTTCTCGATCTCCACGCGTTGCTCGAACTCCAATCGGTGGCTTTCGATCCACGCCGCGACATCCCCTACCGACTCCGCGGCCAGCGCTGCCCGCACCGCGTTCTCGACTCCCCGCGTGGCACCTTGCATGGACAGCGGAATGAGCCGAATGGAGCAGACGATCAGAAGTGCCGCTACGATCGCGGCGGGACGCAACCACTTCATCGTCGCGCGGTCTCCTGGTCGCGCCGCGACCTGCGGTCGAGCAGACGTGTCGCCAGAAAAGCCGCTCCCGCAGCAATCGCAACCAAGGCCGCCTCCATCGGTCCCCGCGCCAAGACCGCCATGAACGCCAGAGCGGAGAAGCCGGCGCAGCAGGCGTACAACAGCAGCAGCGCCGCGCGATCCGAATATCCCGATCCGGTCAGTCGGTGATGGATGTGACCTCGATCAGCACGCACGACCGACGCCACGCCGGCCCCCAACCAACGCCGAATGACAGCGTACGCCGCATCGCTCAGTGGAAGGCCGAGGGTCAGAAGGGGAACCGTCAGTACCACCGCGGTCGCGCCCTTTTGCAGCGATTGCACCGAAAGGACTGCGATCAAGAAGCCGAGAAACAAGCTCCCCGAATCGCCCAGGAAGATCTTCGCCGGCGGGAAGTTGTACGGCAGAAACCCGAGCAGCGCGCCGGCGAGAACGGTCCACAGGAGGACCGCGTCCGGACGCCCTTCGAGAGCCGCGACGCCCAACAGGGTCAAGGCTGCAATCAGCGCGACGCCGGCTGCCAATCCGTCGAGGCCGTCGATCAGATTGAAAGCGTTGGTGATGACGACAATCCAGAGAACGGTCGCCACCGAGCCGAGCGGACCCAGCTCGATGTATCCGCCCGTGAAAGGATTGGTGACGGCAGTGAATCCGTAGCCCGCGTTCAGCACGAGAACCGCCGCTCCCAACTGCACCGCCAGCTTGGCGATCGGGCTACGAGGCGAAACGTCGTCGACGATTCCGAGGGTCAGCACGATCGCGGCAGCCACAGCGACCCAAGCCAGGCTGTCGCCCCGGTGCATGAGCAAATCGAGAGTCGGAAAGTCGAGCCCGTAGCCGAGAACCAGGGTCAGAGCGAAGGACAGCGCCACCGCCGCGCCACCAAGGACCGGAACCGAACGGCCGCTGCCGTGGTGTCCTCCAGGACCGTCGACGATCGAGAAGTGCGATGCGACACGGGCGATCGGCGGAACCAGCACATAGGCCATCAAAGCCGCCGTCGAGAAGAGGGCGGCCGCCGAACCCAGGCTGATCGAATCCCCGTCCGCCATGCAGGACGTTCTCGCTACCCCGGCGTCGGCAATCAGGCCGGCCGCTCGCCGGCATCGACCGGCGCGCCAACGCTCATCCGGACGAGATCAGACTCGTACCGACAGAGGCCGGTCAGAGCTCGCGCCGAGAACGTCCGCAAACCAATTCCGATCGCGACGTCGGATGTCTCCACGTTGTCTCGAGCGGGCGCGACCGCGCCGAGAACGTACGCAACTCCCATCTTTCCCTCCAACCCGACTGCAGCGACGCCGGCCGCCGGTTCGGGTCCCATCGGCCCGAACGCAGCCGCAGGCTACCCAAGTTGGAGGGGGCACTACAAGCAGGCGAGAGGTGCTTGACGCGCTGTCACGCCCAGCGCGCTTCGCGCGGAGTTACGTTAAAGCAGCGATCTCCTCCAAGCGCGCCTGAGCGAAATCGAGATCGTCGATCTGATTGGGGTGAAAGTCGCGGCGAAAGTAGACACGGAAGCCGTCGCGAATCGCGCGCCGCATCCGCCCCCCGTCGCGGCGCTCGAGATCACGCAGCATCGCCTTGGCTTGCGCCTTGCTCACCCCGTCCTGACGAAGAAGCATGCGCGTACCGCTGAGGGCCCAGCCGAGCAGGGCGACCGTCGCAAACAGGAAGCCGGCGATCCGGAGCGCGTAACTCGGGTTGACCGCGCGCAAGACGTCGAAGGCCACCGCCTTGTGCTCGATCTCCTCGACGGCGTGCCAGGTGATCAACTGTCGCATGACGGGATGAGCCTCCTGCATCCTCGGGTTATCGAGCGCAAACGCGCCGAGAGTCGCGGTATAGTGCTCGGCTCCAGCGGTCACCGAGAGGCGGAAGGACGCCGGCAGGTACTTGGTCGTCCATTGCGAGAACTTGCGAAACCGCCGCAGAAACCGATCGATCCGGTAGCCCTGACCACGCATGGTCGCGAAGTAGCGCTCATGCTCGTGCGCGTGCCAACCCTCCTGGCCGACGAAACCCTTGACCTGGGCGCGCAACTCGGGATCGGAGATGCGATCGGCATGATCCAGCACCGACCGCACGAAGAAGCGCTCGCCATCCGGAAAAACCAGGTTGAGCCCATTGAAAATGTGGGTCTGAACCGCATTGTCCCCAAACCAGTGGCGTGGGATGGTCTCGTCGAAAGGTAGGTTCACCTTGCGAATCGGGATTTCGTGTCGGCTTGCCTCTGCCATGGTCTCACCTCCGTGATCGCGCTACTCGAGATTCGTACAGATTTAAATAAATACCGTTCTGTACATTTCCTGTCAAACGGTCCTTCCGGCCGGCTATGAGCCACTTCCGTTCCCACACCGAGCTCATCGCGATCCTCGCCGCGGCAGGGGTTCTGTACCTCAGCGGCCTCGGCTCGCACGGGATGTTCATGTGGGACGAGGCTCACTACGCGGTGCTCGGCCGGGCATTGGCCGAAGGTAAGGGCTACGTGGGGCCGGATGGAGAACCCGAGTCGCTCCGACCACCGATGTTGCCGGCGGCGATCGCGACCGTGCTGACGCTTGCCCCGTCCGCCGACGACACCACCGTCCGCCGGGTCACCGTCGTCTTCGCCCTGCTCTGCATCTTCGTCGTCTACGGCTGCGTCTACATCGAAGCCGGGAGCCTGGCGGCGATCGCCGCTGCCCTTCTCTTCGCCACGTTTCCGGAGATCTGGCGCTCGACATCGTACTTGCTGAGCGAGCTTCCGTTCATGCTCTTCTACACCCCGGCCGTTTTCTTTTTTCATCGCGGATTGCATTCGGACTCGCGCAACTTCCTGGTGGCGTGGCCGTGTTTCGCTCTCGCCCTTCTCACTCGCTACACCGCGGTGCTGTTCGGTCCCACGTGTGTGATGCTGGTCGGCTTGGCGTTGCTGACCAGAGATCGAGAAGCACTCGCGCGAATGCGAGCGCCGGCGTTCGTCCTCGGTCCAGCCGTCGCAGCGATCATACTGGCGCCGCTCTTCGCGCGCGCATGGATTCACTTCGGAGACCCTCTGGTCGGTTTCAAGGCGGCATCGCGCCAGCTACCCGACTACTCAGCGCATGCACAGATGCCGCTCTTCCATTATCTGGCCTTGCTCCCGACCATGATGGGTCGATTGCCGGCAGCGGCCGCGCTGTTGGCGATCGGTGGAAGCTCTGGGCGCAGAAACAAGCTCGGAATCTCCTGCACGATCGCAGCCACCGTCATCGTCGCCTGGCTTTCGCAATACGGCTGGAAAGAACCGCGTCTGATCTCGGCAGCCTTGCCGTTTCTGGCGATCGTGATCGCTCTCGGCATCGACTCGACGTGGACGAGCCTCAACAGCGGCGAGTCGGCGATCGCCCGTCGCATGACGACACCCGTGATCGGCGTGTCCGTATTGGTTGTCGCCGTCGGGGCGATTCGTTTCGACCCGAGTTACGGCGGCGCCCGCTTCGACATCTCGATGCTCAAGACCCTCGGGTATCCGTCGTTTCTCGAGGCGACGGAGTGGATCTCGACGAGGACACCGGAATCGGCTCGGCTGCTCGGACCGAACTGTTATCAGATCTCATGGTACAGTCGCCGCAGTTGCCGACTGCTGCCGTCGCAACGTTATCTCGACGACAACGACAGGACACTCGCCGAAGTCGCCGCGCATTTCGACTACGTGGTCGCAACGTCCTTCGAGCGCGGACAGCCGGCGTACCTGAACGAAGCAATCCGCGCGGCCGAGCAAAGCACCAGCGCCGACGTCCAAACGTTCAGCGATCGACGGTACTGGACCAAGATCGTCGCGACCGAGGTTCTGCGCACAAGCGCGCCGTCGTTAGGCGACGCCCCGAGCGAACGCCGTTGAGAGAATCCGGCCAGCAAACGGCTTCCCCGCCGAGCTCGTGGAACGACGTCGTCATCGGCGGCGTGCTGTGTATCGTTACCTTCGCGGCGGCATGGATCTACACGCTTCCGTCGCCGTACTTCCTCGATTCGTTCGGGTACCTCATCGGGATCGACAAGTGGAACCGAAGCGGAGAGATTTCCAGTCACTACCGATTCGCCAACACCCTGCTCTACTATCTACCGGTAACGGCGTTCGGGGAAATCGGATTGAAGGTCGTCGGCGTCGCCTTTACTACCGCAACCGCCGGCACGTACTTCGCGATGGTCCGCCGCGACTTTTCGTCGATCGCGGCGGTGGGAGCGACGCTCCTGCTGCTCTCGGCCCCATCGACCGTCATCACCGCAACTCATCTCAAGGAGGACCTCACCTCACTGGTTTTCTTCTGCGTCGCAATCCTGTTGATCCGTCCGCACGCCGGGCTGCTCCGAACCTTCTGTGTCGGCTCCGCCTACGGGTTCGCTCTGCTCTTCAAGGAAATCATGTTGGGCGCCGCCCCCTTCCTCGTCGCCTACCTCCACCTGGAGGGCGAGCAAGTGCAACGCTACCGAGACTGCTTGCAGGTCCCGGCGATCGCTCGAACGGCGCTGCGCGGCCTGGCGGTCGCGGCCGGCGCGATCGCGACGGTCTTGATCGTTTCCCCCAACCGGCTCAGCGACTTCACCACGATGGCGAGCTCTCCCTACATGGGCCAGTTCTACGGACTGTTCTCCCACCAACAGAGCCGCGGCCTGGCATTCTGGAGCGAGGCGCTGCTCCATCTGCACCCTTGGTACCTCTTTCCAGTCAGCTTTTTCCTGGCCACGCTCGCGGATCGACCGCCAAAGCAACTGCTCTACCCGATCATGGCACTGGTGCTTCTCCTCTTCCTCGCCAACGTCAGTGTCATCCGGATGAGGCATTACGTGCCCGTCTTTTTCTTCCTGGCTCCGGTGTTGTTCGACGGCATCCGAGCCATCTTCGATCTGCTCTTCGAGCTGTTGCGCCGCGCCGATCACTTGCGCCGCTACTCCGGAGCGTTCGCACTGGCCAGCTGCGCCGCGGTCGCGGTGGCACAACTCGCCTACGTCTACCCGACCCTCGACTACCGACACCGCTACGATCCGTCGCGAGGGTTCTACCGACCGTTGGCCGACGCGCTGCCGACCGACGCGCTGCTGCTCGGCATGGACAACTGTCCGATCGCAACCTACGAGTCCGGACTGGAATGCCGGACTCACCCACCCGACCTCGACGCCCTTGCGGCGAGGCGCTACACCGAATCGATCGCCGATCAATCGACCTCGCGCCCGATCTACTTGCTGCCGGACTTCTTCGACTACGATGCCGCCGGTCATATACGGCGAGCGGTCGAGGCAAACCTATCGATGCAGTCGTCCTACTCGGGTTGGTGGGAGCCCTACCACGTGATGACCTACGGTGCGGCGGTCGACGAGCTGATCGCGCGCCGAGAGCGCCAGCTACCGGGTTGCGTGTCGGCAGAGCGTAGACAAACCCAAGTGGAAATCTCGGACGACCTCGTCCTCGACGAGATCCAAGTGGTGTTCCGTTGCGACGACGGCGGCGAGCGTCGATTCGTCGCCCGCACCCACCGAGGGCACCGCACACACCTGATCCGGAAATCGGTGTCGAGGGCGCTACCGAAATAGTCGCCGGCTGTCCGGCACCGATCTAAAGTGCTTCTTCGATCGCCGTGGTGAGCTCTTTCGAGGTCGGCTCCATCGCCGGATCGAAGCGACCGACCACTGCGCCTTGTTTGTCGACGATGAACTTCGCGAAGTTCCACGTGATGTCGCCGGGTCCGTCGGGCTGGGTTTCCTGCGCCGTCAGGAACTCATAGACCGGGTGCCGCTCGTCGCCGTTGACGTCGATCTTGGAGAAAAGCGGGAAGGTCACGCCGAAGCGAGTCTCGCAGAAATCCTTGATCTCCGCTTCGCTGCCGGGCTCCTGGCCGGCGAATTGATTACAAGGAAACCCGAGGACGGCAAAGCCACGACCCTTGTACTTCAGATACAACTCTTCGAGCCCCTTGTACTGCGGCGTCAGGCCGCACTCGGAAGCCACATTGACGACCAGCAGAGTCTTCCCCGCAAAGTCCCCCAGCGCCTTCTCGTCACCATCGATCGTCGTTGCCTTCAGGTCGTGAAAATTTGCCATGCGCTCTAATGGCAAACG
>JANQHZ010000275.1 GCA_028282445.1 Candidatus Binatia bacterium
TTCGCTCCGCGGCCGTGCCGACCGACTCGTGAAGATCGGCTCCAAGCGACTGTCGCTGCCGGACATGGAAGCGGAGCTCAACCGGTCGCCGTCGGTCGAAGAGTCGGCTCTGGTGGTGATTCGGCGCGGCCTCGAATCGCGTGTTTGCGCTGCGTTAGTCCTCTCCGAGGATGGCCGTGCGGATCTTGCCGCTACGAGCCGCGGCGAGATGGGCCGCCGGCTGGCGGGCGGATTGGCGCCCTACTTCGATCGGGTCTTGCTGCCGCGGGCCTGGCGCTTCGTCGACCGTCTGCCGCGCACGGCGCAAGGTAAGCTGCCCGACGCCGCTGTCGGCAAGCTGTTCGAGTCCGACCCGGCGCCGCGCGACCCGGTGATTGTCGCGGAAAGGGTCGAGCGGCAAGCGATCCAGTACAGCTGCTCGGTACCGGACGACCTGGCTTTCTTTGACGGGCACTTCGATTCCTTTGCGGTCGTGCCGGGTGTGGCGCAGTTGCGATGGGTAATCGCTGCGGCGCGCACCTTGACGGGGGAAGAACCGGAGATCGCAGCGATCGAAGCGCTCAAGTTCCGCAAGCCTTTGCTGCCCGGATCTCATTTCGAGCTCGAAGTGGTTGCCGACATGGAGCGCAAGCGAATCCGCTTTCGGCTATGGGGGGACGAGGGCGAGCACACCACCGGGCGGATCGCCCTCACTTGAGGCCTGCGCTTGAACTCGAACTCGGAGCCGACCCCGTGGATCCTGATCCCGATCTACGATCACGGCGAGACCATCGCCGGCGTCGTCGAGGATCTCGCCGGCGTCGGGCTCCCCTGTCTGATCGTCGACGACGGCAGTGGAGCGTGCACGGCTCAGGTGCTCGCCGAGCTCGAGCGCCGCTATGAGTGGCTTCGGGTTGAACGCTTTGCCGTCAATCGAGGCAAAGGCGTAGCGCTGCGGGAGGGATTTCGCCTCGCGCGCGCGTCCGGTGCCAGCCACGTCATCCATCTCGACGCCGATGGACAGCACGAGATCGCCGATGTTGCACGTTTCGTATCCGCAATCAGGCAGGATCCGCGGGCTCTGGTGCTCGGCAAACCGATTTTCGACGAAAGCGTGCCGGCGTCGCGACTGTACGGACGCCAGTTGTCGCGCGCCATCGTGTGGCTGTGCACTCTTTCCTTCGCGATCGACGATCCGCTGTGCGGGTTTCGCGCCATCCCGCTCGAATCGACCCTCGAGGTTCTGGCGACCGAAGCGCTCGGCGATCGTATGGAGTTCGAACCGGGGCTGACGGTGATTCTCTACTGGGCCGGAGTCCCGGTCAGGAACCTCCCGACGAAGGTTCGCTACCATGAGGGTGGCGTGTCCCACTTCGACGCCACCCGCGACACCGTGCGCATGGCACGGCTGTACGCCCGCCTGCTGTTGCGGACCCTTCCTCGTGTCCCGAGGTTGCTGAGTAGCAAGCTCGTCGGCAACGCTGCGGGAAGGAACTGAACCCGGGCGCGGCGCTTCGGTCGGGGATGGAAAATTTGCGCGAACCGCGGTCCTCGGTGCCGGAAGTCTGTTGGGTCTGACACTGAGACGGTATGCTCTTCCGGCAGGATGCGGCACGAAGCGGCCGCAC
>JANQHZ010001173.1 GCA_028282445.1 Candidatus Binatia bacterium
ACATTGGTCAGCTTGAGGTCCATTCGCCCGCCCGAGAGGAATCCTTCGCCGAAGCGGTCGAGCATGACCTGGGCGATAAAGCAGGTCGTCATCATTCCCTGAACGACGATATTCGGGAAACCGAGCTTACGAGCCTCCTCGGCATCGTTGTGGTAGTTGCGATCGGGGCCGGAGAACATCCAGCACCGGCGCTGATCGACCACCTTCGTCACCGGCTCGAGATCGACGCCGGTAGCGGTCGGAAATGGCGGCCGCGGCTTCTTCTTCGCAGCAGTCCCGGCGTCGACGACGAAGCCTTCGCCGTCAGCTTCGGTCTGCAGAAAGGATTGATGAGTTCGGCCACGCACCAAGAGCGCTCCGCTCGCGGCGTCGATGACGTCCGTCTCGTTCAACACATAGTCGCGACCGCGTTTGGCGTAGCGATCTACGATGGTCGATCGCGTCCGCACCTCGGCGCCGACCGGAATGGGAGCGAACATCCACCACTCCTGGCGGGCGTGCAGATTACCGATCAGATTCTGCAGGTACCACTCGGCAAGAAAACGGTAGCACTCCGAGTGGTACAGCAGTGGCGGCGCGAAGAGCTGATAGAGATCGTGGCGATCGTCCAGCGCGTCGGCATAGAAGTCCACCACCTGCCGCGATGCCGTGTATCGAGACGCCCCGCAGTGGAGCCCGACCTTTGCCGGCCGTCCGTGTAGATTCACCACTCCTCCTTGACCATGGACATCGGGAGTCAGATTCGTACGAAAGCTGCCGTCGGCGCAAACGCAGAACCCACGAGCGATACCGGTCAGGTCGAAGGTGGCGCGAAGAACTGAGAGACCTTGACCACGTCGATCTCTTCCTTGTCCCACCGCGCCAGCAGTCCGCGCATTTTGCCGACGCCGTCGCGGTCGGCGGCGCCTCCGGTGACCGCGATCGCACGTCCCCCGGCACGTGCCCGCCGGCTGATCGAATCGAAAGCCTCGACCGTCCCGTCACCGAGCGGCATCGCGACCACGGCAGACTCCGCAGCCCCAGCGCGCACGACGAAGAGTCCGTGGTCGCGCAGCTCGACCAATAATTCGTCCTCGACGGTGTCGCCGTGAACGACGGCTCCAATCGCTCCAGGAACGGTGGCCAGAGCGGCGTCCAGCCCGTGGCGTTGCCCGCTCTCGCCCCAATCGAGCAACACGTCGCGTTCGAAAATCTTCGCCAGCTCGCCGACCTGTGCCGAGAAGGGCCGAAAAGGCAGGATGCCGACCGCCACCGGCGGTTCGAGCTCGATCACTTCCCGAGCGATCTTCAGATCGTCTCCGAGGGCCGCAACCACCAACCCGACGCGCGGACGGGTTGGCTCGTCCGACCAATAGATGCGCAGAGTATGGGTAAGTAATCCGTCGAGCCCGACCAGGACCTGGCTCCCGTTGAAGCGCTCCTCGGTGACGACGGTCACCCCCGGGTCGAGCGCTCGCAAGGTCTCGACCACCGCGTCGACCTCGGCTCGATTGTCGCGGTCGACGGTCACCTCCAAGAGGCGATGGGTCCAGCGCAGCGCCCCCGCGCCCTGGCGGTCTTCGCTCGACACCGAAGCGCCGAGGGGCGCTTCCATCACTCGCAGGTGCAGAGCCTCGACACGCGGTGCGAAATCCTCGGGCCAGTTCGGCGCATCCGCCACGACGGGCGCGGGGAGATTGATCGCGATGTCGGACTGAAGCATCTCCTCGGCCGACAGGAAGATCATCGCAGCCAGTACGGCGAGGAGCGGATAGGAAACGATCCAACCGACACTGAGCCAATCCTGCGATTCGCCGCGCGCCACGCTCACCCCTCACCACGCGGCGCCATCGGCGCACCCGCGGAGACGGCGATGCCGCCGGAGAGGGAGCGGCCCGAGTCCATCGATTCGCAGGCTACCGGGGAAGACGGGCGTCCCGGCGGTCAGGCCGCCTTCTTGGCGACGACCGACTTGAACACGTTCCAGCTCTTCAAGAGGTCGAGGGCCCGTTCGAGCTGCGTATCGCCATCCGGATCCTGTTCCGGCGCCGCCGCGCCTTCGGGCTCTTCGTCGACCGGCTCTTCAGGACCGTTCTCCAGATGCCGCGGCAGGTTTCGCTCGCGGATCGTCCCTCCCCCAGCTTCCTCCGCCGCCACTTCGACACGCTGCTCCATGACGATATCCGGAGTGATGCCGGTCGCTTGAATCGAGCGTCCGTTCGGCGTGAAGTAGCGCGCCGTGGTCAGCCGGATCGCCGACTTCGAGTCCGCGGCGTCGCCGCCTTGGACCGGAAGAATCGTCTGCACCGACCCTTTGCCGAAAGTCTGCGTTCCCAAGACAATCGCGCGCCGGTGGTCCTGCAGCGCTCCCGCCACGATCTCCGAGGCACTCGCGCTGCCGCCGTTGACCAGCACGATCATCGGGAAGTCCGTACGGCTATTGCGCTTGTGCGCAAAGAACTTTTGCGCCTGGCTGTCCAGTCGCCCCTCGGTGTAGACGACCATTCCGGAGTCGAGGAAGATGTCGCTGACGTTGACCGCCTGCGACAGCAAGCCGCCGGGATTGTTGCGCAGATCGAGAACCAACCCCTCGAGTCCGTCCGGGCTGTTGGCGCTGAGCTCCTCGATCGCCTTGACCGCCTCGCGAGCGGTACGCTCCTGAAACTGGGTCAGGCGCAAATATCCGTATCCCGGCTCCAGCTCGCGGTGCTTGACGCTCTTGATGCGGATCACCTCGCGGACGATGGTGAGCTCGATCCAATCGGGCTCGCCTTCGCGGCGGATGGTCAGGTCGATCCCGGTGCCCTTGGGTCCCCGCATCAGCTTGACCGCCTGCATCAGGGTCATGTCCTTGGTGAATTCTTCTTCGATCTTGATGATCTGATCGCCGGCGACGACGCCCGCCCGAAACGCCGGGGTATCCTCGATCGGCGAAACCACCGTGAGCACTCCGTCGCGTAAAGTGATCTCGATCCCCAGGCCGCCGAAACTGCCGCGGGTGTCGACCTGCAGCTCTTTGTACGCGTCGGGCGGAAGGTAGGCGCTGTGCGGATCCAGGGCATTGAGCATCCCGCGAATCGCCCCGTCGACCAGGCGCTGCGTGGTGACGTCGTCCACGTAATGCCGGCGGACCATGGCGAGGATGCTCGCGAAGTCCTCGAGGTTCTCGTAGTCCTCCTGGCGTGCCGACACCTGCCCGGCCAACCATCCGCTGGCCATCGCAAAGATGGTGATCGCCAAGACTGCGGTCGCGAAGCTCGCTCGTGGTTTCACTCAAATGCCTCCGTCGCAGCAGTATAGCGCACCCCGCACGTACCGGCTAGCGGCAGATTGCCGCCGATCGGCGGAATTCTCCGACCGTCGGTTCCCCTGGGTGCCAGAAAAAACCATGTTGCAATCCGCGAAATTCACGCGGAGAATCTCGCCAAGCGGAGCTGAGGAGTGGTGCATGAGCGATGTGGTAACCCGTCGTCCCCTGACCGATTTCTTCCGAGACCTGATTCGGGATGCCGCTCGCAATCAGGAAGTCTCCCTCAGCGAGGGTGCCGAGCATTACCTGGTTCGCCTGATGGAGAGCTTCGCACACCCCGATCCCGGCTGGAATCGCCGCCCGCTGGCGCTCGAATTCCTCGAGTCCTTCGGCGTCGGCGACGACGAACGGGCCGGAAAGCTTCGTCGCGTCGGCGACACTTCGTTGTTCCTGTCAGGCGTGTTCATGGAGTACCTCGAGCGCCAGATGGTATCCGCCGACTATTACATCTCGCTCGGTAGCAGCGCCTACGCGCACCTGGCCAGCGCTCCGAGTGGTTCGATGGCACGGACGCGATCCCTGTTCAGCGAGATGGCCGAACGCTTCCCAGAGCTCGTTCGGGTCCTGACCGACGTCAGCTTCGAGCGGATTTTTCGAAGCGAGCGGCAGACGGTGCGGGCCTACACACGCTGGCTTCACACCGGCAGCCAGCGAGACCAACGCTGGCTAATGCGCCGCGGCGTCCTGCCCCTGCGCCCCGGCTCCGACCACCTGTGGTGGAACTGAAGCGGCCTCGATCGCGCCATCCTGCTTGGCGTTTCGCGCTACGACGATGGTAAAGAGCGAGCGCCGCGAGGTCTTGTAGACGCGACTCAGCTCGAGCGGCAGGCCGGCGAATACCTCTTCGCGCCCTAGCGTGTGCCAGCCCACCCGCCTGGTGATCGGCTCGATCTTGCGGTCGATCGCGGCCAGCACCGGTTGATCGCTGCGGAAATGGTTGATCACGACGATCTTCCCATCCGGCTTGCATACCCGCTGGGCCTCTTTCATGAATTTGTCGGCGCTCGGCACGACGCTGACCACGTGAAAGGCCATCACGTAGTCGAAGCTCGAGTCGTCGAAATCGAGGTTCATGGCGTCCATCTGGTGAAGCTCAATGTGCCGCCAGCCGCGCCGATCGATCCGCTCCTGGGCGCGTTCCAGCATGTCCGGCGCCAAGTCGACGCCGGTCACGTTGCAGTGTGTCGGATAGGCGCGCAACGCCATGCCGGTTCCGACCCCCAACTCGAGCACCTTGGCGCCGGCAGGAATCCGCAGATCCCGGATCACGGCTGCGATACGAGGGTAGAAGAATCGAGCGAAGATTAGGTCGTAAATGCCTGAATATTCGCCGTAAAGTTTACTCTCGTAGGCTTCAGGCAGGGTCGATCCCAAGGCCATGACAGCACCCCCTCTCCAGCAAACCGACGCGACGGCTCAGGCCGCCGTCGCCTCTTCCTGCATCTCGCGCTTGAAGGACTGGATGTCCCGCTGGCGAAATCTCCACTGCCGGCCCTGCTTGAACGCGGGCAGGATGCTCTTGCGCGCGTACTCGTTGACCGTATCGGGGCTCATGTCCAGCATGAGCGCCACGTCCTTGCTATTCAGGATCGACTCTTCAGATTCCATGTGTCTCAGGGTACTCGAGTGGATTGCTTACCGCGGGGCCCGTGGGCGGACCGCGGGGCGCCGCTTGCGGCAAGGGGGCATTGAACCAGTGAATTCAGTCCAGTTCAAGTCTGGGCGACAGGTAGCTCGCAGGCCTCCGGCGACGCCCGGGGAACGCCCGCAACCGCCCTCGAGAGGCCGCTGAGGCGAGGTTCGCCCCGCTCAGCTACGCCGCAAGTCGCGCAGCTCCACCTCCAGGGTCCTGCGCCCCCCCCACTCCGACACGCGGGGGCGATAGAGAACGTCGATCTGGTCGCCCTCGGCTACGTCGCGATCGGCCATGCCGAAGGCGATCGCCGAAACGGAGCGACTGCCCGATTGCAGGAAGAGCTTGAGGTGGCTGCCGCCTACGACGCGACGCGAACGCACCCGAACGCCGCGGGCGAGAAACGTCGGCTCCGGGTTGTCCGTTCCATAGGGCTCGAGCCGGTCGAGCTCCTCGACCACATCTTCGCTGAGATGGTCGAGCGACAGCTCGACGTCGATCCTTCTCTCCGGTACCAGGGCTTCGTCCGGCGTAACCTCGGACAGGACGCCGTCCAATCGAGTCGCCAACTCCGCGACCGAGGACTTTTCGATCGTCATCCCCGCCGCCATCGGATGCCCACCGAAGCCGAGCATCAAGTCCTCGCAGCGACAGAGGGCGGCGTGGAGATCGACGCCGGGAATGCTGCGGCCCGACCCCCGACCGGTCCCCTTGTCGGCATCGAGAGCGATGAGAACTGCGGGACGGTGGTAGCGATCGACGAGGCGCGCCGCGACGATCCCCACGACCCCGGGGTGCCAGTCCTCGGAAGCGAGCACGATGCAGTGCCTGTCCGCGACACCGCCGGCGCTTTCGACCATATCCACCGCCTCGTCGACAGCTTGCCTTTCGATCTGCTGGCGCGCCTTGTTTTCGTCGTCGAGAACCGCAGCCAAGCGGTCGGCGGTAGCGCGGTCCTCGGTGGTGAGCAGCTCGACCGATCGGCGCGCATCGTCGAGACGCCCGCCGGCGTTGAGCCTGGGCGCCAGCCGAAACCCGATCGCTCCGCTCGACACCCGAGAGACGCCGCTGACTGCCTTCAAGGCCACCACGCCCGGTGCCTCGCTGCGCTCGAGCTCGCGCATCCCGTATTTCACCAGAACACGGTTCTCCTCCACCACCGGAACGACGTCCGCGATCGTTCCGAGCGCGACCAAGCCGAGCAGCTTCTTGATGTCCGGAAGCCCGTCGACTCCGGACTCGCGCAAGTGCATGCGCAAACCGGCAGCCAGATAAAACGCCAGTCCGGCGCCGCACAGACCGCGAAACGGAAATCCACACTCCTCTTCGATCGGATTCAGCACCGCACACGCCGGCAGCGGGGTATCCGACACCTGGTGATGGTCGCAAACGATCGTATCCATGCCGAGCTCGGCGGCGAGATCGATCTCGGCGTGATTGACGCCGCCGCAGTCGACCGTGATCATCACCTTCGCACCCTGCTGCGCGAGTGAGCGGACCCCTACCTCCTTGAGGCCGTAGCCCTCCCGGAGCCGGTGCGGGATATGCACTACCGGCTCGCTCCCGAGGGCGCGAAAAAAGCGCACGAGAACGGCGCTGCCGCTCACTCCGTCGACGTCGTAGTCGCCGTGAACGCCAATCGTCTCGCCGCGTTGCAAGGCGAGAGCGAGTCGCTCGCAAGCGACCCGCATGTCGCGGAAGAGCATCGGCGAGCGCAGGTGCTCGGCCAAGCGGGCCCGCAAGAATCCGTCGGCCGCCGCCGGCTCGGCCAGGCCGCGGTTGGTCAGCAAGGAGGCGAGCAGAGGCGACAGCCCGAGCTCGGCTCTGAGTCGGGCGGCCTCGGACTCCAGCGGTTTCGCCAGACGCCAGCGCCGCCGCA
Source organism: Candidatus Binatia bacterium (assembly GCA_028282445.1). Taxonomy (GTDB): domain Bacteria; phylum Desulfobacterota; class Binatia; order HRBIN30; family CADEER01; genus CADEER01. The sequence continues at coordinate 6,802 of JANQHZ010001173.1, forward strand.
CGGTCCTACGCTGCCTTTCTCCCCGCCGACGGATAGCGCTCCTCGAAGTAGAGAACCAGCGAGCTCGCGATGTAAATCGAGGAGTAGGTTCCCACCACAAAACCGACCATCAACGTAAACGCGAAGCCGTGAATCACATTGCCGCCAAGCAGATAGAGCGCCAGGATCACGAACAAGCTGGTGCCGGTGGTGAGAATGGTGCGGCTGAGGGTCTCGTTGATCGACCGGTTGACCAGATCGGTCAGGGACGAGCGACGGTCCTTGGCCATGTTCTCGCGGATACGATCGGAGATCACCACGGTATCGTTGACCGAGAACCCGACCACGGACAGCAGCGCGGCGACGATCGACAGATCGAACTCGTAGTTGGCCACCACCAGAGCTGCAATCGTCAGGAAGACGTCGTGCAGCAACGCCGTCGCCGCCCCGACACCAAAGCGCCACTCGAAGCGCGCCCAGATGTAAACGCCCATCATCAGGGTCGCAAAGGCGACCGCCAGCACGGCCCGTTGGCGCAGTGATTCACCCACCCGCGGCCCCACCGACTCGACCCGGAGGATGTCGACGCCGCCCTCGCCGTACTCGCTCTCCAGGCTCGAAGTGACGCGCTTGGTTATTCCCTTTTCTTCTTCCGGCGAGAGCGGCAGGCGAATCAGGTACTCGTCGCCGCTGCCGCCCAACTCCTGGATGTCGACCCCTTCGAGATCGGTCCCCGACAACGCGCCTCGCACCGACTGCGTCGACGTCTCCTCCGAGAAGCGCACGTGCACCAGCGAACCGCCGGCAAAATCGATCCCGAGATTGGGTCCGCGCAAGCCGACGATCGCGGCGCCAACCAGAATCAAGGCCAGCGAGACCATCGCCGCAATCTTGCGGTACTTGATGAAATCAATCGAAGTTCCCTGCGGAATGAGCTCGATCATCAGATGCTCACCGTTTCCATTCTTCCGCGGGACAGTCGGTAGTCGTAGACCAGTCGGGTCAGCACGACTGCCGTGAACACACTACTCACCAGTCCGATGCACAGTGTCACCGCAAATCCCTTGATCGGACCGGAACCGAATTGAAATAGGATGATGCCCGACAAAAACGACGTAATGTTGGAGTCGAGAATCGCCGGTAAAGCTCGCTCGTAGCCGGCCTCGATCGCCGCCCTCGCCGTCTTGCCGAGACGCAGCTCCTCGCGAATTCGCTCGTTGATCAGAACGTTGGCGTCGACCGCCATCCCGAGCGTCAGGACGATGCCGGCGATGCCGGGCAGGGTCAGGGTCGCGCCCAAGCCGGCGAGCATGGCGACCAGGAAGACGACGTTGAGGATCAGCGCGGTGTCCGCCAGCACTCCGGCGAACTTGTAGTAAATGAGCATGAAGATCAGCACCAGCACGCCGCCGACGACGAAGGAGAGGAAGCCCTGGCGGATCGAGTCGGCACCGAGGGTCGGTCCAACCGTCCGCTCTTCCGCAATCGACACCGATGCAGGCAAGGCGCCGGTTCGCAGCACGATCGCGAGATCGCGCGCCTCCTCGGCGGTGAAGGAACCAGTGATGATCGCGCGCCCGCCAGGGATGCGCTCCTGGATTCGCGGCGCCGAGTAAATCGTGTCGTCGAGCACGATGGCCAGCTGACGGTTGACGTTGCTGCCGGTGATCTCCTCGAACAAACGCGCGCCGCGCGAGTTCATGTCGATCGATACGATGCGCGAATTGGGCAGCTCGCCCGGCCGCACGCGCGCATCGGTGATCACGTCGCCGGTCATCAGCACACGCGATTCGGTCAACAGCGCGGCGCCGCGACCGCGCTCGCCGGCGGCGTTCTTCTTGAGCTCGTAAAGCACCTCGGTGCCCGCTGGCAGCTGCTTGTCGCCGGTACTGTAGGGTTCCCCGATCGGATCCCGCACCATCTTGAACTCGAGCACCGCCGTCCGCCCGATCAAGTCCTTGGCGCGCTCGGGGTCCTGGATGCCGGGCAGCTGAACGAGAATGTCGCGAACGCCCTGGCGCTGGATGACCGGCTCGCTCACACCGAACTCGTCGATGCGGTTGCGGATGGTCTCCAGCGACTGCTCGACCGCCGACTGGTGAATGCGCCGGACCTCGTCTTCCTGCAGAGTGAGCTCCCGCACGATCCTTCCGTCCGCCGTGTTGGCGGGACCGGCGATGAAGTAGGGGAATCTCTCGTCCAGAACCTCCTGGAGTGCGTCGGCGCCGTCGGCCGGGACCGAGACGGTGGCGACCGTGGGGCCGGTGCGGCGTACCCGCGGCGATCGAACCCCTTCCTCGCGCAGGTCGCGGCGCAGCTGCTCGGCGTTCACATCGACGTAGCTCTCAACCGCCTCGTCGATATCGACGCTCAGGATCAAGTGGGTGCCACCCTGCAGGTCGAGCCCCAAAGACACTTTGCTGTCCGCGATGAAGCTCAGCCACCCCGGAAGCGGGCTGACCAACGACGGCAACAAATAGAGGCCGGACAGCAGGAGCAGCGCGAATACGAGCAGCGCTCGGTACCGGATACTGCGATCGTTCACTGGGACTTTTCCTTCGTTTTCGCTTTGTCCTTGTCGCGATCGGCCGAGACGACCTGAGCGATCGTCGGGCGGCTGACGCGAACCTGCACTTTTGGTGCGATCTCGACGGTGACGATCTGCTCGTTGATGGCCGTCACCTTGCCGTACAAACCGCCCCCCGTAACGATTTCGTCGTTTCGCTTCAAGTTGTCGAGCACTTCCTGGTGCTCCTTGGCCTTCTGCTGCTGCGGCCGGATGAGCAGGAAGTAGAAGACGGCGAACACCAGGATCAGCGGAAGAAACGAAACCAAAGCCGGCGGCCCCGCTCCCCCTCCGGCCTGCGCCAGGGCGGTATCGATCACTTTTTCTCTCCCTCTTCGATCTGCTCCGCGGTCCGATCGGCCCACGCCGCGTAGTCGCCCGACTCGATATGGGCCCGACTCTGCGCCATCAGATCCAGATAGAAATGGACATTGTGTAGGGTGGCCAACTGCGCTCCCAACATTTCGCCCGAAACCGTGAGGTGCCTGAGGTAGCCCAACGAATAGTTCCGGCAGGTGTAGCACTCGCAACTCGCATCGAGCGGCTCTCGGCTGCGGGCGTGCCGCGCCAGACGCAAGTTGACCCGCCCGTGGCTGGTAAAACACGAGCCGTTACGGGCATTTCGCGTCGGCATCACGCAGTCGAATTGATCGTATCCCATCCCGATGAAACGCAGCAGATCCTGCGGCAGCCCAACACCCATCAAATAGCGGGACCGATCGATCGGGAGTGCCGCAGCGGTGTCCGCCGCAATCTCCCGGGTCATCTGCCGATCCTCCCCTACACTCAATCCTCCAACCGAATAGCCCGGAAAACCGAGCGCGGCAAGCTGCCCGGCGTGCCGCCGACGCAGGTCGCGCTCGAGTCCTCCCTGAACGATTCCATAGAGGTGACGGTCGTCGGGAATGGCGAGCTTCGCCTGCCGCTCGGCCCACCGTGTCGTCCGCTCCATGCCGTCTTCGACGGCGACCCGGCCGTCCGAGGCGGCGACACAGACGTCGAGCGGCATCAGGACGTCCACCCCCAGGCGGCACTCGGTGTCGACGACGTCCTCGGGGCTCAGGAAGATCTTCGAACCGTCGAGATGGGAGCGAAATTCGACCCCTTCCTCGCTCACCCGGCGCAACTCGGAGAGGCTCATCACCTGAAAACCGCCGCTATCGGTGAGGATCGCGCCGTCCCAGCCCATGAAGCGGTGCAGCCCACCGAGCTCTTCGATGATCTCCACGCCTGGGCGGAGAATCAGGTGGTAGGCATTGGCCAGCAGAATCCGCGCGCCCTGCTCCGCAACCTGCCGGGATGTCAGCCCCTTGACGGTGCCGAGCGTCGCCACCGGCATGAAAACCGGAGTCTCGATCTCGCCGTGCGCCGTCTGCAGCACCCCGCGCCGCGCCGAGGAGGCGGGATCGGTACTCAACACGCGGAACGGCGAATCGCGCGGCGCCGCGGCCGATCGAGGAACGGACTCGGTCATCCCGTGGTCCCTATCAGAGGATGAGCATCGCGTCGCCGTAGCTGTAGAAGCGGTAACGTCGGCGTACCGCCTCGCGGTAGGCCGCGAGCACCGATTCCCGACCGGCGAAGGCGCTCACCAGCACCAATAGGGTCGACTTGGGCAAGTGAAAATTGGTCAACAAGCCGTCGATGACCCGAAACTGATCCGACTCGCTCAGAAACGCACCGGCCTCGAAGTGTCCGGCTGCCAGACCGCCCGGGTCCGCCGCCCGGGACTCCAGGGTCCGCGTCGTCGTCGTACCGACCGCCACCACTCGCCCTCCCGCGGACTTGGTGGCTCGGATCTGTTGCACGGTCTCGGCCGGGATCGACGCGCGCTCCGCATCGAGCTGGTAGCCGGTCAGGTCTTCGGTCCGGACCGGCATGAAAGTCGCCGGACCGACTTCCAGCGTCACCCAAGCCAAGCCGATCCCGGCGGCCCGCAGCCGCTCGAGTAAGGACTCGGTAAAATGGAGCCCGGCGGTAGGCGCCGCCACCGCCGCCTCGCGCCGCGCGAATACCGTCTGATACCTCTCGCGGTCGTCCTCGCTCGGCCCCTGCGGCCGGCGGATGTATGGCGGCAACGGCACCTCGCCGTGCTCGGCGAGGTACCCGGACAGGTCGTCGATCGCGCGCGTCGAGACGCGGATGCGGCCGTCTTGATTGCCGACGACCTCGACCTCCACGCCGCCCGGCAGTGCGATGCGCGTTCCGATCCGCAACCGCTTGGCCGGCTTGCCAAAGCACTCCCAAACATCCTCTCCGCACTCGCCCAGCAAGACGATCTCGGTCGCGCCTCCGGTGGGAAGGCGCCCCCGCAACCGCGCCGGTCGTACCCGTACGTCGTTGAACACCAGCAAGTCGCCGCCGCGCAGGAGCCCCGGAAGCCCGGCGATCGTCTCGTGGCGCACCGCGCCAGCAGCGCGATCGAGAACCATCAATCGGCTCTCGTCACGCCGCGAAGCCGGTTGTTGCGCTATCAGCTCGCTCGGCAAGTCGAAGTCAAAGTCGGACAGACGCAGAGATTCGCTGGAACACGTCTTGCTCATCGACCTGAGTCAACAGCGGTTTCCCGGCGAGAGCTCGAGCCG
>JANQHZ010001190.1 GCA_028282445.1 Candidatus Binatia bacterium
GCTCGCTCTCGACCTCGAGCTTCCCACCGAGCAGGGTCGCGAGCTCGCGAACCAGCGGCAAACCGACACCGAGGCCGCCGTAGCGCCGGGTAAAGGATCCATCGACCTGGCGGAAATCATCGAAAACCAGCGCTAGATCGGACGATGCGATGCCGATGCCGGTGTCCGAGACCGACAGCTCGACGGTATCGTCGCCGAGCCGCCGTGCCATCGCGTGGATGCGCCCTTCCTCGGTGAACTTCGCGGCATTGCTGAGCAACCCGCTCAGCGCCTGCAACATCTTGCGCCGGTCGGTGGTCATCGTGTCGGCGTCGGAATCGACCTGCCACGAGACCGTAACCGGCTTGTCGGCGACCTGCTCCTTGGTGCGCCGACCGAGCTCCTCGAAAACCGCCGCCACCGACACCGGCTCGGCAACGACGCGGCCGTAGCCGGCGCGCAGCTCGGCGAAGGTAAGCAGCTCTTCGAGCAGGTTCTTGAGGCGGCAGCCGTTGACCCGCATGCGTTCGATGCTCTCCTCGACCAGCGGGTCTCCGCCCTTGTCGACCGCTCCGTCGAGGATCTCGAGGTATCCGAGAATCGCATGCAGGGGGGTGCGGAACTCGTGGGACACCGTCGCGAGAAACTCGTCTTTGGTGCGCGACGCGGTCTCCGCCTCACTCGATTTTGCCGCCGAGTGCAGTGCCGCCGCGGCGGCGTGGGCGACGATCTGACAGATCCAGACTTCGCGATCGGTCAGCGCTCCGCGCCCGCTGGTGTCGACCACCAGCGTTCCGAAACACTCGCCGCGCGAACGCAGCGGGAACGCGATCTGTCCTTCCCCGGGTGCGCTCTTGATCTCGGCGTCAACGACGCGGCAGGAGACGCCTTCACACGTCCCTTCGACGAAGCGCCCCATACCGCGGACGAACTCATCGGTGACTTCGTTCTCCGAGAAAGCCCCGGCCAGGTCGAGCAGCAGCCGCAGCTGGCGGCTCTCGTACTCGGCCGTCGTGCGCAATCGACGCTCCGCCTTGAGCTGCTGCACGAGCGAAGAATAGAAGACACCGATCAAGAAGAAGAACGGCACCCGCGCCCATACGGTCGACGACAGGGTCAGCCCCTGCTCGAGCGACAGCCAGTAGGCGTACAAGCCGGCAACCAGCGCGCTGCCGAGGGCGACCTGGCCGACCGATTCGCCGATCGAAACCAGAAAGACGGTAAAGAAGTAGACCAGCACCAGGTCCTGCGAGAGGCCGTGGCCCCACGACAGGCACACCAGGATCAAGATACTGTCCCCGAGCAACAGCAGGGGCCCGAAGCGTGGATCGTCGAAGCGCCGGCGCGGTACGGCAAGCAGCACGGCGTGTGACACCGCAAACGCCACCACGGCGAGAAAGGTCCAAGTGAACCCGATCTCGCCCATTTCGAGGCCGAGATAGGCCGCCGTTGCGACAACCATCGTGCGCACGACCAGCACCAACCGCTTGCGGTCCATACTGGAGGCGGCAGCGCCGGCGCCGTTCGCTACTGCAGATTCAAGCTGATCCATGGTTCACACCCATTTTCTGCAAGTGCGATGCCATGGCGTCGCCCGGGGCCGGGCGTCCACTCAAAGCAGACGAATTGCGCTGTGGTAGTGTCGAAGGCTGCGCACCGACAAAACCCTGACGGAGGGTTCGTCGCGTCCGATCGACCGTGCCGATGCAACAAAACGCAAAGACGGCGCCGACATCGTGCAGATCGACAGGTGGTGCCGGCTAGCCGGCAGTCGGTCTCCCGCGCCGCCGGCAGCGCATCCACAGCATCCCCAGCAACACGAAGCCGAGCGGCCATGCACCCACCGGATCCGACTCGTTCACGATCGACAAGCAGCCGTCGCCCTGAACCTCGATCAGTCCCGGCGTGGTGGTGATCGTCGGAGTTTGAGTTCGGGTTGCAGCCGCAGTCTGGGTCGGCGTTTGGGTCGGTGTCTCGGTCGGCGTCGACGTAGGTGTCTCGGTCGCCGTCAGCGTCGGGGTGGACGTCGGCGTCGGCGTCGGCGTAAGCGTAAACGACGGCATTGCGATGCCGTTGGTGAGCAGCATCGTCAGCGAGCCGTCGACCCCACTGCCGACCGCGAGATCGAGCGCGCCATCGCGGTCGACGTCGGCAATCAGGATCACCCGCGGATCGCCCGCGGTGCCGTAGGTGTCGTCATCGTCGGTGAAATTGCCGTCGCCGTCGCCTACGAAGATCCGCAGATTGTCCTGTCGCTGGTCCGCGACCGCCAGGTCGACATTGCCGTCCATGTTGAGGTCGCCGGCTGCGACACCAGTCGGGCCACCGGCGATGTCGTAGCGCCGTCCTGGCGACGTGAACTCGTACCCCCCGCCGCTGCGATCTCCAAGCTCGACGATCAACAAGCCCTCTCCCACACCGCCTTGTTCGAAATCGCTTCCGACCAACGCTACGTCGGGGGTGTCGTCGCCGTCGAAGCTACCGCCGACGACTGTGTCGGGGCCCGCGACAACCAGTTGCTGCAATGTCAGGTTGGCGTCGGTGGGAAACACACTCTGAGCGTCGTCGAACAGCTGATCGGCCAAAGGGGTCGCAGTCGCGCTCGGGTCCGGAGTGGGGGTGTCCACCCCGTCCGGCACGCGTGTGGGTGTGGGTGTCGGCGGCAGCTGCAGGAAGAGTTGCACCTCGTTCGATGCCAGCACCATGACGTCGAGGCGACCGTCGCCGTCGAAATCGGACACTTCGAGATCGGCTACTGTCTTGCCGACCTCGAGCGGCTGCAGAGGGCGGGCGTTGGTGTCGGCGAGAAGCACTTCAACGTTGTTGCCGCCGACGGTACCGACGACCAGGTCGGTGAGCCCGTCGGCATCGATGTCCGCAGCGACGAGCGCGCTGCCATCATCAACGTCTCCCACCTCAAGCCCGCTGCCGTCGGCGCCGCCCATACCGTCGCCAAAATAGATCGCCGTGCGGGAGAGACCGGTGACCGCGATATCGGGATTGAGGTCGTCGTTGGAGAACAATAGATCGACGTCGCGGGGAGCGATCTCGGTCAAGGTCGAGACCGTCACCGCCCGTTCGCAATCGACTCGCTGGAACGAGAAAGGATCGGTACGAACCAGCGACAGGGTATTGCGCCGGTTGTCGGCGAGGACGAAATCCGGGTCGAAGTCGATGGTATCGAGGCGACCGACAACGCCGCCATCGACCGAGCCGATCATCAGTTGGCCGCCTTCGATGGTGCAGATCTGGTAATCCGGCAGACTTTGCGCGCCGACCGTCGCGGCGGAAAGGACGAGCGCGGCGACCGCGATCAGGCAATCTCTCACCGGCATTCTCCTAGAAACCATCTCACGTCCTCGACGGGCGAGTGCCGGCTCGCCCGGCCAGGATTACGAACAAGGTAACGAACAGGCCGACCGGCAGGTTGGCCGACCGCTGCGGGTCGATCTCGCACCCCGACACCTCGAAGATCCCCTCCTTGGTATTGGTCGGGCTCGGCGTCGGCAGCACCGGCGTCGTCGTTTCCGAGGGAGTCGAACTCGGCGTCTGCGTTTCCGACGGCGTCGTCGTTTCCGTCGGAGTCGGAGTCGAGGTCGTGGTGGGAGTCGCAGTCGCTGTCGGCGGCGGCGGCGGCTCGCTAGAGATCAGGATCGACACCGTGCCGTCGCTATTTGCAGTGACGAGATCGGCTTGCAGATCCGAATCGAAATCGCCAACCGCAAACACCCGCGGTTGCGGACCGGTAGCGAGCGGATCGAGGATTTGCTGGAAGGTCCCGTCGCCGCTGCCGAGGCCGAAGGCCAGATAACTCTCGCTCGGTACCGCAACCGCCCCGTCCAGCCGGGCGTCGATCGGGTCGAAGATCAAGGTCTTGACCTCGCCGGGCAGTCCGTCGAGCGGAAAGCCCAAGCGGATATCCGGATTGCTCAGTTCGCCGGTGGTGAGAAAAATCCGAACCCTGGGAGTCGTGTCTCCCACGAAGGTGTCGGCGATCGCGTCGCCATCGAAGAAGCCGGTGTGCAACTGGATCACCGGAGCGTCGACGACCCCAGCCACCCTGAAGGCTGGGCGCGGCACCATCCCTTGCCCTGGAACGAAGGTGCCTTCTTGCTGCAGATAGCGAACGCCGGTGCTGGTCGCAACGACGATGTCGACCAAGCCGTCGCCATTGAAGTCTGCCGCCGCGACCGAAGTCGACTGCGCCTCGACGCTGTAGTCGACGACGTCGAACCCATCCCCACCGAGTCCGTAGAGGACCGAAATCATCAAGGAACTCGGGTTGGCCACCAGGATGTCCGTATTTCCGTCCCGGTCGAGATCGAGCGCGTCTCGACTGCGTTGGTCGGTCGGATTCGAGGCGTAATCCGTCACCAGCTGGGTCCCCTCCCCCCGGTTGAGAACCGCGGTCAAGGAAGTGTTTACCTGAAAGTTCCCATTGCTGTTCCGAACCAGGAAGACAATGCTCTGGCCGCTGGCAACCGCGATATCGAGGTCGCCGTTCGCATCCTCCCCGACGTCCAGCAGCGCGAGCGCGCCGGCACCGGGGACCGGGACTCTCTGCGTCGGCAGGGGAGTCGCCGAAGCCCCGGTCTCGAAGAAGTTTTCGGCGCAATCCATGAGATCCGTATTGGGCAGGCCTTGTTCATTCTCCAGGATCCACACTGCCTCCCCATCGGAGACGGCGATGTCGTCGCTACCGACCCCGTCGAGGTTGCCCCCCGCGATACCACGCGCAATAGGCGGTCCATCCTGCGGATCGCTCACCGGTGAGACGAGGTGCTCACAGCGACCGAGGGGCGCCGTCGGAACCGGAGTCGGAGTGATCGTCGGCGGCAGCGGTGTCGGCGTCGGCGTCGGCCCAGTCGGCGTGTTGGTCGGCGTCGCCGGACTCACGCCGGGAGTCGGGGTCGGTTGGTCGCGAACGTTCAGCCCCACCTCGAGCTCGGTACCGTCCGAAACCAACCCAACCAGATCGATTTGGTCATCGGCGTTCAAGTCGCCCGCTTTCAGCACCTCGGCACCAGACAGCGCGGAGCCGGCGATCTGCGAGCCCAAGCTCTCGCTAAAGTCGCCACTAGGAGAGCCAACATCAAACGCCATCCCGGTCCGGATGGAGTAGACGAGATCAGGAGTCCCATCCCCGTCAAAATCTGCCGACGCGACCGCTGTAGCTTCATCCGGCGCGGGCAGCGAAAAGAGGTCAAATCGGGGAGGCTCGCCCCCGGTACCGATAAACGTACGCCCCTTAATGTCGGAGAAATCCTCATTGTTGACGACGATGAAGTCATCCGCGGCCACGTTATCGAAGTTGGCAGTCGCAAGGCGCCCCTCCGTCGGATCGCCCTCGGGGTAGAGCGGCTGCCCTAGGGTATCGACGGTAAAGTTACCGGTGCCGTCGTTAACGACCGGGTACGCCACACCGGCTGAGGTATCGATCGTGATCACATCCTGATCGCCGTCCCCGTCGAAGTCTCCAGTAGCTAGATCGACGATAACGGTACCCTCCGGAAGTATCGCAACCGTCGTGTCGCAAGGAACAATCGTACCGTCGCTGTTACAAGCGAAGATCACCTCGTCGACATCGGCGATCGCGACATCAGGATTGCCGTCCCCGTCGAAGTCCGCCGAGACCGCTCCGGAGACAAAGTCGGCGACATCGGATACGAACTCGATTTCCTGATCGGGCTGACCGAAATTGCCCGTGCCGTCGCCGATGAGAAGCGCCACCGTACCGTCTTCATCAACCACAAATAGGTCTGCATTCCCATCGGGTGCGCCGTTGTTCTGGTCGAACGGTCCCGTAAAGTCCTCGATTACCACCGCGATAGGTGAAAACACGTCACCTGATTCGACCCCGATTGCTTCCTCGAAGGTGCCATCTCCAGAACCTAGATAGACGTTCACCGCCCCGTCGTCGTTATCGACGGCGACGAGATCAAGAACCGCCCCCGAATCGACGGTGCCCAGCGCGATCGTATTGTAGCGCGCGACTTCTTCCGGCGTGGCGTCCTCGAGATCGATCACGAACTGCTCGATGGTCTGACTTGTCTGGAACCGGACCACTTCCATATTGTTCATGCCGCCAATCGCCGGGGACCACGTCAGAAGCATGAGCAGCGGACTCCCGAGCAGGAGCAACGGCGGAATCCACTTCACAAGGGGTCTTACAAAACGCACGACGCGCATCATCACCTCGACGACTCGGGCCGGGAGAAATTCAGGT
>JANQHZ010001193.1 GCA_028282445.1 Candidatus Binatia bacterium
TACAAACGCGAAGCGAATCGACGCCGCAGCCCTGCGCCGAGAAATCGATACTGCCGTCGGCGCCGTAGTCGAAACGCGCTCCGGTCGCCCGGAACGACACCGCGGAGCTTTCGCCGCCGAATTGGATCTCCAGGTCGCCGCGACCAGGGCACTCAGCTCCCGGACTGAGCCTCTCACCGGTGCGGTACACCACCGCGCCGAGACAGTCGATCTCCGTCGCACCCTCGATCGCCACCTCGACCACGCCATCCAACGCATGCCGCCGATGCAGCACGAGGCCCGCGGTCGACGCGGCGAAACGGGCACCTCGGCGAGAGTCGGAAAGCATCATCTTTCCGGCAAGCGCGACTCGCTCGTCGCACGGGTTTCCACGCGAATCGACGCTGAGCACGAAGTCCTCCAGGTCCATTGCAACTTCCTCCGCCGCCTGTCTCACCCGCATGTCGCCGTCGAAGGTCCACCGCCCCTGATTGGCGGAGCACCCACCCGTAGCGGGCACTGACTCGATGGTGAGGCGGTCGATCTCGGTCGTGCGGACGACCGCGGAACCGTCGCGCCGCTGCTCGCTGTAGGCTTCGAGATCGGACACGGCGGCGACCCCGCTCGGAATCCCCGCTCCGCAGATTCCACGCGCCCGGTAGACCACGTCCAATCGGCCGCTCGCCGTGACCGTCAGTCCGGTCTCGCTGTCGAACACCGAGCAGTCGTCGGACCTCGTAGTCACGACCGTCCGCCCTCCCTCTTCCCGACACTCGCCCTCCACCGTTCCGCCGAGTGGACAATCGGTCCGAATCGCTCGCGCCGCCACGGAGGGCTCACCGACCGTCGCCGAAGCGCCGGCTACAGATTCGCCCAACAGCAGGTCGACCGCCACGGAAAGGCTGATCGCCGCCTCCGCGGCGGCCTGCACAGCCGCATCGCCGGTGAGTCTCACGATCGGTTGACGATCGACGCCGTCATCCGAGCTGCCGCCGCAAGCGACCGCCAGCATCGCCGCAAGCACGGCAAAGCCGCGAAGAATGTTCCCCATTCGACTCCCCCATCGTCAGCGCCGGCAGCTCTACCGCCGGACCCTCTAACCGAGGAGGCGTTAAAACCGGGAAAACGATGTTAAGAGCGGGCAGTGGGTCCGTTTGGATCCCGAAAGCCGAGAAAAGTCGTCGCCCTTCCTGGGGGTGTCGATGATTGATCGAAACCGCTCCGCTAAGGACTTCCCCCTTTGAAAAAGGGGGACTGAGGGGGATTTATCGGAAGGGAGCGATCTCAAAATCCCCCCACCCCCCCTTTTTCAAAGGGGGGCAACTCGGTGACGAGAAGATCGACAGCCCCAGGAAGGGGGACGGGATCTTGGGATGCAATCGAGCCGCTACGGACTGGAGGGAAGCGATCAGCTTCGCTTCGACTTGCGCTTGGCTGTCGCGCGGCGCGGCGACTTCGCCGCTTTCTTGGCCTTCTTCTTGGCCGCCTTGGGCTTTGCCTTGCTCTTCGACTTGGCGCTCGTCGACTTTTTCTTGGCAACCTTCTTGGCCGTCTTGGGAGCCGGCTCGTCGGCGATCGCGGCGGCAGCCGGCCGCAACGGCACCGGAGGATAAATCGCCGAGTCGTCGATGCCCTTCCATGCACAGTAGCGGCGCACCCCGTCGACTCCGCGCTCGAACGCAAGCTCGACCACCAGCGCATCGTCGAGACGGCCGATCTCCGGGATCCAATCCGGGATGACGTCGTTCGGATCGAGGAAGTAATAGACCGCCTCGGCCAAGAGACTGATCGTGTAGTACGGGATCTGAGGGCATTCCCCGTTGTGATGATCCGTCAGCAACTCGATCGCCAGCGACATCTGGTTGCCGATTCGGTCGGACAGCGAATAGGCGCTTTCCCGAGCCTTCTCGGCCTGGGCGAGCAGCGCTTCGACGTCGCGCGGAGCCATTTCGCGAGCCTTCTCCTCCAGGTAGGAGGAGAAGTCATCCTTGCGCAGCAACGGCTCCTTCTTGCTTTCCTTCTTCGGCACGAAGCGCACCGAATCAGCAAACCGTCCTACTAGTCAAGAGCCTTCCGCGCCCTCAGCCGGTGGCACCGCGGCGCTCGAGCGCCGCCCGCGCGATTCTGGTGACATAGACGGTTACCGCGATGGTCGCCGCCAGGCCCACGACGTATAGACCCCATTCACCCGCCGTGCGGCTGCGTTCGCCCGCGCCCAGGGTCGCGAGGTCGCCGGCGAGCGACCCGATGTACACGTACATCACCGTTCCCGGCATCATCCCGATCCAGGAAGCGAAGAAGTAGTCGCGCAGCGACACTTTGGTCACCGAAAACGCGTAGTTGAGCAAGTTGAAGGGAAAGATCGGCGAGAGCCGGGTCAAACCGACGATCTTCCAACCTTCCTCGGCGACCGCATGGTCGATGGCCGCGAACTTCTCATTGCCTTCGATCTTGCGCGCTACCCAGTCCCGGGCCAGATAGCGGCCGACGAGAAAGGCGGCGGTGGCGCCGAGTGTGGCCGCGACCGAGACTACGATCGAGCCCTTGACGACACCGAAGACGACCCCGGCGCCTAGGGTCAGGATCGATCCGGGCAGGAGCATCACTGTGACGGTGATGTACAAGGCGACGAAGATGATCGGACCCCAGGCTCCGAGGCCGGCGATCTGGTCGAGCAGCCCTTTCAGATAGGTGGGGACGTCGTAGTAGTAGGCCGAGGCCAGCAGCGCGACGACCGCGATCCCGAGCGCGATCGGGCGCAGAGGACTGGTCTGGGACGTCGGCACGATCGCCGGCGTCATCCACCCCTATCCGACCCAGGCCGAGGCGATTCGCAAGCTCGGCGACGCCTACAACCGCACCCGGTTGACCCCCTTCG
>JANQHZ010000042.1 GCA_028282445.1 Candidatus Binatia bacterium
AGGACGACCGCTCCGTTGCGCCATTCGACGGGACGAATCATGGCCGCGGACGATACGATTCGGCACGGTAGCGGTCAACTCGTTGGAGTACCTCTTCCACGTCGAGTCGGTGCGTACAGAACGTGCCGCTGGAACATCGCCCGCAATCGTTCTTTGCTTTCAGCACGGCGACGCTGTCGCCGCGTGGCCGCCACACGCTTGGGTCGGTCTCTGCGAACAGAGCGATGCCGCGGCAGGCGACCGCGGCAGCGAGGTGGGAGACGCCGGAATCGTTGCCGACGTAAAACGGCGAGCGCTCGAGAAGCGCGGCGACGCGGGCGATCGAGGCTTCGCGGACCGTCGCATCCGCCGCCCGCAGCGGCCGGTCGGCCGGTCCGGCCAGCGCGATTGCCCGCCCGCCGGCGCGCCGCCAGCGATCGGCGAGCTCTCCCATCCCCGCCCAGTTCTTGGCCGCGCTGCCGCTGCCGGGATGAATCACAAGGGTGTGTTCGTCAAAACCCAATCGCTTCGACGCCTGCATTGCCCATTGACGTGCTTCTTCGGAGATGGCGATGCGGGTCGGACCGGCGGTGACTCCCAAGCAGCGGGCGAAGCGGTCGGTGGCATGCTCGCCGCTGCGAAAGTCTCTGAACGGAAAGAGCTCCACCGGCCCGGAGACGGCGGCCGTCAGGTTGCGGCGAAAATTCCGATCGCGCGCCCCGGTCCAGGAGTACGCTCGGCCGAATGCGCCGAACAGGTCGATGCTTCTCGTGTTGGGCGTGGCACCGAACATGCCGGCGACTTCCCGTCGCTCGATGTCGATCGTGTGGAATCGTCGATCGGCGACCAGCTCTCTGAACGAATGACGTACGGCGAGGGTGACGCCTTCGTGCAGGCGATCTCGCAAGGCATCCGCGGCCGGAAGGAAACAGAGGAAGTCGCCCAGCGCGCCCGGGAACAGTACGACGCAGCCGCGATGCGATTTGTTGCGGTCGCCCGTCACCACTGAACTCCGAGCACAAGCGCCGCAGCCAGTTCAAGAGCGTCCGAAAATCGCTCGCTTTGCGTCGCGGCTGCCGGCGCTCGTACGCGCATCGGTGCTCAATTGACTCTCCACATGGCCGCCGATAAGACTGCCACAGTGTCGAAGATGCGCCCGCTCGTTGCAGCAAGTCCCTTGGATCTGATCGGTGGTACGCCAGCGGTGAAGCTCAATCGCATTCCACCGGACGGTTGTGCGGAAATCTGGGGCAAGCTCGAGTGCAGTAACCCCGGTGGCAGCGTCAAAGACCGGATTTGCCTGGGCATGGTGGAAGCCGCGGAGGAACGCGGCGAGATCAAGCCCGGCGGCACTCTGATCGAATCGACGAGCGGCAATACCGGGATCGGATTGGCCTTGGTGGCGGCGGTCAAAGGGTACCACTTGATCCTGACCATGCCCGAGACGATGAGCGAGGAGAGGCGCCGATTGTTGGTGGCGTACGGCGCGGAGTTGGTGCTGACCCCGGACAGCAAGGGGATGCATGCGGCGGTCGACAAGGCAGAGGAGCTACTCGCCGAGCATCCCGACTACTTTACGCCGCAGCAGTTCAGCAACCCGGACAACCCGCGTGCGCATCGCGACTCGACGGCGCAGGAATTGTTGGAGCAGTTCGACCGCATCGACGCTTTCGTTGCGGGCGTGGGTACCGGCGGGACGATTACCGGGGTTTCCGAGGTGTTGCGCGACAAGATGCCTGGAGTCGCGATCTATGCCGTCGAACCGAGCTCGTCGGCGGTGCTATCCGGCGGCGATCCCGGTTACCATCAAATCCAGGGCATCGGCGCTGGTTTCGTTCCCGATGTGCTCGATACCACCGCTTTTGACGAGATCATCACCGTCGAGGATGGAGAGGCGATGAGTTGCACGCGCCGCTTGGCACGAGAAGAGGGCATGCTGCTCGGTATCTCCGCCGGCGCCAATTGTTCCGCGGCAATGAAAGTCGCCGAGCGCCTCGGGACCGGCAAGGTGGTCGTCACGATCTTCTGCGATACCGGCGAACGCTATTTGACGACGGACGTGTTTCAGGGTGAAGGAATCTGACCACAGCGCGAGCCTGAAGGAGGCTCGCTTGCGTGAGGATCTGCGCCGGATGGGGCGCGTGGTCCTGGCGTTCTCCGGCGGCGTCGATTCGGCCTACCTTCTCAAGGTTGCCCACCAGGAGCTCGGAGACGGTGTGCTGGCTCTCACCACATCGTCGCCGACAGCGCCGCAGGGGGACGAAGATCTGGCGCGCAAGCTGGCGGCGGATTGGGGCGTTCCCCACCTCGTCGTCGACGCCAACGAGCTGGAAATCCCCGGTTATGCCGCCAATCCGGTCAACCGTTGCTACTTTTGCAAAGGGAGCCTCTATCGGATCTGCAAGGCGGCGGCCGACGAGCGCGGAATCACGTCGATCGTCGACGGTGTCAACCGCGACGACCTGGGCGACTACCGACCTGGCCTCACTGCGGCGGAAGAGGCCGGCGTCGTTCACCCACTGGTGGATGCCGGGATGTCGAAGCGAGACATCCGCGAGCTGAGCAGGCGTCTGGGCTTGGAGACTGCCGAGAAGCCGTCGAGCCCCTGTCTGTCATCGCGGTTTCCGTACGGCACCGAGATCACCCCGGAGCGGCTCGACAAGGTCGCGCGTGCCGAGCAGGTGCTTCGGGACAACGGCTTTCCCGTTTGTCGGGTTCGCTTTCACGGCGACATGGCGCGCATCGAAGTGCCGGTCGACCAGATCGCGACGCTGATGTCCGGTGCCGTGCGCGAGCGCGTCCTGGCGGACATCCAGGAGATCGGTTTTCTCTATGTCACGGTCGATCTGAAGGGGTTTCGTTCCGGTAGCCTCAACGAGGCCATTGGCCGGAAGCCAGCGCCCATTGGGCCCAGCGCAGATCTTCCGCAGTCGTGATCTTGCGGGTCATCGGGTGGCCCTGCACGACTCGAACGTTTCCCCCCGCCGCCTCGACCAGGGAAGCGTCGTCGGTCGACGCATTATCCGGCGCCGAGTCGTGAGCCGCGAGTAATACTTCCCGTCGGTAGACTTGCGGGGTTTGCGCCAGCCAAACGCGCTCACGCGCCGGCGTCGATTCGACGCGATGGTCGCGATCGACGATCTTGACCGTGTCGATGGCCGGCAGCGCGGCGATCGCGGCGCCGTGCTCGGCCGCGGCCGAGATCGCGCTCGAGAGAGTTTCCCCAGTGAGGAATGGCCGCGCCGCGTCGTGGACGGCGACGATCGCGGCGTCGGGGCAAGCCGCGAGGCCGGCTCGCACCGAGTCCTGTCGCTCGGCCCCCCCGGCGACGACGGTCGCCTGCGGAAAGCCGTCGGCGACCACCGTGCGCGTTTCGTCGAGGTGGGTGGGCGGCGCGACCACCACGGTCGCGCTCAGCGCGACATTGGTACGAGCTCTCGAAATCGAATCGAGCGCGTGGGCCAACAGCGGGCGCCCTTCCAGGTCGACGAGGGCTTTCGGCCGTCCGGCGCCGAGCCGCGATCCGGGGCCGGCGGCGACGACGATCAGAGCGACCGGATCGCCGTTCATGGTCGCAGCCGGCGCGGCTAGTTGGCGAAGATATCGGTGAGCTCTTCCATGATCTTCTCCTCCGGATGAGAACGAGCGATCGAGAGCTCCTTGACCAGCAGGTTTCTGGCGGTATCGAGCATCTTTCTTTCGCCGAAAGACAGCTCTTTGTCTCCCTTGAGGACGAACAGGTCGCGCAACACCTTGGCAATCTCGAGAACCGATCCGGTTTTGATCTTCTCGGTGTACTCGCGATAGCGCCGGTTCCAGGTCTGCTGGTCGATCTCGACCTTTTTGTCGCGCAGGATCTTGTAGACCTTGTTGACCATGTCTTTGCCGATTACGCGCCGCAGGCCGACCGAATCGACGTTTTCCGTCGGGATCATAATCGTCATGTCGCTGTCGAGAATACGCAACATGTAGAATTGCCGCTCGGTGCCCGAAACGACCTTGTCTTCGATACTGTCGATGACACCGACGCCGTGTGCCGGGTAGACGACTTTCTCGCCCACTTTAAACATGCTTCCTCCGTCGCTCCTGCCTTCGGAGCAGGGAATTCGTCCATTATCGCAGACCGAGTAGGTCGGGGTCAATCGTACCCTCTCGCAGGGCGCGAAAGAGCCCGTCGTATACGCGCGTCAGATTGGCTTCGGCGCATCGACGATTGCGATACAGTGCTGCGATTCGAGAGATCTCGGTCGCCGAGCTCAGCGCACGTGCGACGCGGCTCAGCCTCGACGGACGGTCGTGATCGCTCGAGATGGACGCGGGCAGATCGGCTTCGAGCGGATCGAGAATGACGCGAACGCCGACGTAACGGCCGCCCGCTTCCTCGGCCGCCTGAGCCACGCCGGCGCCCTCCATCTCCACGACCTGTGCGTTCCACTGGCGCCCGTGCGATTCTTTGTCGGAGCGAAGGGCGAGTACGTGTCCCACGGAGAGGACCGCGGCGGGTCTCACGGTGGCGTCGACGGCAGCGCGTGCGACTTCGCAGAGCGCTTCCTGGATCGGCGGCGCAATGGCGCTGCGTTGTGAACCCGGGGGAGGCCCGACGACTTCGGTCGCTACGGCGACGTCGCCTGTCCGCCACCCCGCGACGAGCGCGCCGGCGCAGCCCGTGTTGACGACCAACCCTGGGACGCAGTCGCTGATGAGGTCGCGTGTCCGTCGGCGGGCCCGTTTGATGCCGACCCCGGTTCGGTAGACGAGCACGTCGGTCGATCCGCAGGCCGCTCGCCACACCCGCGGGCCGCCGGTGGTGCCGGCGCCGTGACGAGAGAGTGCCTCCAGGACGGCGTGGACTTCCCAGTCCATCGCTGCGCCGATCGCCATGGGGCGGTAGGGAGAGTCCATCGGGGGTCGCTTTTGGTCGTCGCCAGGTTGGTCGCCAGAGTGCATTCGCGGCGGATCTCGAAGGCATAGCCTGCCACAAACTCGATCGTTGCGCTTGCGAGTGGAGGTGAGGATCGCTACGGACTGCTGGGGGAACCGTCGGCGGTCGTGGGGCGGCAGGGTATGGAATCTTACAGTCGATTCGTGGTGCGCCATCGGGTCACCGTGGTTATCTGCACGCTGTTGCTGACGGCGTTCTTTCTCCTCCAACTGTTTGCGCTACGGCTCGAGATTCGCCGCCGCGCGAACTTGCCGGACGACCACCCGCACGTGGTGGTGCAGAACCGGATGTCGGATCTGTTCGGCGGCGAAGGGGTCGTGATCATCGGAGTGATCGCGCTACAGGGCGATATCTACAGCGAGGAGATGCTGGGGAAGATCCATCGGATCACCCGCGGCATTCTCGATCTGCCGAAGGTCATCGAGACCAGTGTCTTCTCGATCGCGCACGCCGATGCGATCGTTTCCGAAGCGGGCGGGATGGTCGACATCCACCCGTTGATGGAGGAGGCGCCCGACGGTGCGGAGGACGTCGAGCGGATTCGGCGCGAGGTGCGGGCCGACCGGTTCTTCCGCGGGAATCTCGTTTCCGAAGATGAGACGGCCGCCGTCATCGTCGCCGATTTCGACCACGGGATCGGCGATGAGGAGCTGGCGGCGCGCATTGAAGCGGTCGTCGGCAGCGAACGCGACGACTCGGTTCGCATCGCGTTGGCGGGATCGCCGATCCTGCGCGCCTCCCTGGCGCGCTACACCGCGATGATCGCGTATTTGTTTCCGCTCGCGGTGGTCGTCATCGGGCTGATCCACTGGGAGGCGTTTCGGACTCTGCAGGCGATGTTCCTGCCCTTGGTGACGGCTCTGATGAGTGTCGTGTGGGCGCTTGGCATGATGGCATGGTGGCGACTGCCGATGGACACCTGGAGCGCGATGACGCCGGTGCTGATTCTGGCGGTGGCCGCGGGCCACGCCGTTCAGATCCTCAAGCGGTACTACGAGGAGTTGCGCGGCGCCGGCGACAACGACGAGGCGATCGTGCGGGCGCTGGTTGCGGTCGGGCCGGTAATGCTGACGGCGGGGGCGGTCGCTTCGGCCGGGTTCGCTTCGCTCGCGACCTTCGGCATCCTCAGCGTCCGGGTGTTTGGGATGCTGTTGGCGTGCGGGATCCTCAGTGCGTTGGTGATCGAGATGACGTTCATCCCGGCGTGTCGTTCACTCTTGCCGGCGCCGCGCGAGCGCGAGGTTTCGCGTGAGAGGGAGAGCGCCAATCTGGACCGAATTCTCGAACGGCTGGCCGACCTGGTTACCCAACGTCCACGGACGATGCTGGTGGCGTCTCTGATCGTCTTCGCTGTGTCCCTGCTTGGCGTGCGTAGCCTGCAGGTCGACAACAGCATCCGCTATTGGTTCGCCGAATCCACCCAGGTGCGCCGCGATGATGCCATTCTCAACGAGAAGCTGGCCGGCACGGCGACGCTGCGTATCCTCATCGAGGGCAGCGAGCCCAACGTCCTGCAGGATCCGAAAGTGATGCAGGCGATCGATGCCCTGGCGGCATTCCTGGCGGCCGATCCGCACATCGGCGGAGTCACGGCTCTCCCCAGCCATGTGAAACGGATTCACCAAGCTCTGAACGGGGGAGACCCAGGCTATCACTTTGTGCCGGACGACGGGCCGACCATCGGCGAGTACCTGTTCCTCTACAGCATGGCGGTGGGGCCGAATGGGCTGCTTGCATTCGTCGACGCCGACTACAGCCGTACGATGATCCGCGCTCTAAGCAAGACCGACGCGGCATCGTTTTCGCGTGACTTGATTCGCAGGTTGCGCGTCTTTGCGGACGAGCGTTTCGCCGGGTTGCCGGTGGAGGTCGGGATTGCGGGGGGGACTCTCGGGGTTCAGACAGCGCTGAACGACGTAGTGGTCGAGGAGAAGGTCTCGAACATGCTCCAGGTCGGGGCGATCATTTTCGCCCTGTGCGCGCTGTTGTTGAGGTCGTTGGTGGGCGGACTGTTCGTCTTGACCCCGCTCTGGGTTGCAGTCGCCTTCAATCTCGGACTGATGGGGTGGCTTCGGATCTGGTTGGACATGGCGACCGCAACCATCACCGCAATGGGCGTCAGCATTGGCGCCGACTTCGCCATATACCTGATCTTCCGTATTCGCGAAGAGCTCGCGCGTTCGGGCGATCTGCGGGTTGCGATCCGTGCGAGCCTGCGAACCTCGGGGAAGGCGATCTTCTTCGTATCGTCGGCGGTAGCGTTGGGTTACCTGGTGCTCCCCCTTTCCGGATTCAGTATCTGGATCCGGTTGGGGGTGCTCACCTCGGTGATCGTCGCGGTCAGTGCGATCGCGACTTTGGTACTGATCCCGGCGCTTGCGTTGCTGACGCGGCCGGCCTTCCTTTCGCGCTGAACGCGCGGCCTACTTCGCGTTCGCCTTGGGAGCTTCCTTCTTCTCCCCTGCCTTGGCATCGCCGCAATCGCCCAGTCGCTTGCCGGACCACTGTGTCTCGACCGGGATCTTCTTTTCTCCGGCGACAACTTCGATACGAGACTTGCCGCTGAAGGACGAACCCTTGCCGGTGAGCTCGCCACCGCCGGAAACGGTGATGCTCGGATCCTTTTCGTTCGGCGGACAGTCGAGCTCCCAGGTGAGCGTGTCGCCGGAGAGGGCTTGGTCTTTGACTTTACAGACCTTTCCAACGATCACCGGAACCGGGTCGCCGTCCTTGAGGCAGTGTTCGGTCTTGACCTCGGTCATCTTGCCCGAAGCGGAGCTCTTCTTGGTGAGCTCCCAGTTGCCCGCTTTCAGATCGAGGCGCGCCGCATCTTCGGCGGCGACTGCGATGGGGTAGGTGAAAAGAACCCCGCCCACTAGGGCGGCGACGGCTGGCCTGATGATTGAGATTCTGAGCATCGTCGGAAAATACACCATGTGGGGGTGGATGGCGAGTGTCCGCCAAGTCGGCGCGTGAACATCCGGTGATGCGTGCTCCGCGCGATGGTGATGCTCAAACGAGGCCGACCGCGCCGGGCGAGGCTAGCTGAGGGAGCGGCTCGGAACGTAGCTGCCGGCGCGAAACTCCTCGAAGTACTCGGCGATCTGCGGGTGCTGGATAGGTGAGCTGTCGGCTGATTTGTCCAGGTGGCGTTCGGCGACATAGGTCACCTGCTCCGATTGATGGACGAGGACGTGGTACCACGGCTTGTCCTTGGGCGGTCGACTGCGTGCTACCTGATCGTACCATTCCTCCGATAGCTGGAAGGTCGGGTCGACGTCGACGACGACGCCGCGGTAGCCGAAGCGCTGGTGGTCGACGAGCTGCCCGATTGCGAACTTGGCGTGGGTCACCGGCCTTTACACACCACTTTGTCGAGCGCCGCGCTGCGGAACTTGACCTTGCAGAAAGGCAGCGGCGACGAGCTGCTGATCGGGGTGCCGGTGATGACTCCTTCAGCGCATTGCCCGGCGATGGCCGCGGCGCTCGCTTGGCCTGGGCTCGGCTCGGCACCGAGCACGAGGTTGGCTTGGACGCGGTTGAGCGGCGTGCTCGGTAGTCGGTCGACGTCGCCCTTCTTGATCTTGACCTTGACCTGGAGCGACGCCTTGCTCGCTTGGCGGACATCCTTCAGCTGAACGCCGGAGAGTCCGCGCGCCGAACCGGGAGCGCACCCGGGTGGGAGTGCGCCCGACTTGTTGTTGTACTTCCACTTGGGCTTACCGCCTTGCGAGACCTTCCAGCCGTCGCGCGACCCGCAGTTCCCAGGTTCGCCGACGACGCCGCCAGGGACATCGATGTCGTAGATCACCCCGGACGCATCGGAAAGCGAGAAGTGCATCCCGTCGATCTCGGGTGCGAGCGGTTGCGCCGGGTCGGCGACGTTGAAGAATCCTTTGAAGATGATCGACTGCTCCCCGACGGGCGCCGAGAGCTTCTTGAGGATGAGGCGCATCTTGCTTGGGTGCTGATCCGGCGGTGTCGTCGGGCTGGTGCTCCATTCCAAAGTCGTACAAACGTCTTCGTCGTCGACCAGGCCGTCGCCGTCGCTGTCGAAGCAACCGACGATGGGATCGTTGACGCAGCCGAGGACGGAGTCGCAGGAATCGTCGGTGCACGGGTCGGTGTCGCCGCAGCTTGGTGGCGGGCCGCCGAGGCACGAGCCGCCGCTGCAGGTGTCGGCCGTCGTGCAGGCGTCGCCGTCGTCGCATACGGCGGTGTTGTTGGTGGACTGACAACTCCCTGCCGAGCAGACGTCGTCGGTGCAAGGGTTGCCGTCTTCGCAGTCGATCGGGTTTCCGGCGCAAGCCCCGGCGGCACAGATGTCGTTTTCCGTGCAGCTGTCGAGGTCGTCGCATGGGGCGGAGTTGAAGGCGACCTGGCAGCCGAGCGCGCTGTCGCAGGTGTTGTCGGTGCAGGCGTTGCCGTCCTCGCAGTCGACCGGCCCGCCTGCGCAGGTCCCGGCCGAGCAGGTGTCGTTGTCGGTGCAGGCGTCGGAGTCGTCGCAGGGGGCGGTGTTGAAGGCGACCTGGCAGCCGAGAACGCTGTCGCAGCTGTCGTCGGTACAGACATCGCCGTCGTCACATACCGTCGGAGTGCCCGGTAGGCATGCGCCGGACGCACAGACATCGCCGCTCGTACATGCGTTGCCGTCATCGCAGGGTGCGCTGTTGGCGGGGTTGCTGCAGCCGGTGGCGGGGTCGCAGACGTTGTCGGTGCACGCGTTGCCGTCGTCGCATTCCAGGGCCGAATCGCACAGCGGGCAGGGTGGCAGCACCGACGATTCAAATAGGTTCGGCGGGACGTTGAACGTTGCGCCGCCCACGTTCGGAGGCGCTGCGGCCGGCCCGTAGCGGATGTCGATCGCGGGTGAGCTGGTCGGTTCTCCAAAGAAGGTGCCGAGCAAGGTGATACTGTCGCTGGCGAGAATCCCGATCTGGCCGCCGGTGGCTCGCGCGTCGATGGTCGAGGTCGAGCCCTGAATGACGGTGCACCCGTCGAGAGAGATGTCACCGCCGGAGCCTAGCGAGCCGCCGCTGGCGATGATGTCGCCGCTCACGATCAGAGTCCCCGTCGAGTCGAGCTCGACCAGCGAGGCGCCGCTGCCGAAGGTTCCGTTGGCATTGGCAAAGATGTCGCCGCCGATGCTCATATCGCTGTCGGAAGTGATCAGGAGGTCGCCGGCGCCGTCCGGCCCGTTGATGCGCAGGTTACCGGTGATCAGCATGGCCTCGACCGACGATATGTCGATGTCGCCGCCGACGCCCTCGGTTCCGTCGGAGGAGAGGTCGAGTTGGCCGGTGATTTGGACGGCGTTACCGTCGATCGCGAGAAACCCCCCCGAACAGTCGAGGCCGCGACCCTTCATGGTGAAAGGAGCGCTGATGTTGATGTCTCCGTCGGTGGTGATGTCGATGTCCGCGGCATCACCGCAGTTTTCGCCGTTGTCGGCGCCGTTGCCGGTCAGGGTGCCGGTCATCGTCAGATTACCGAGGGATAGAATGTCGGCGATCCCGGCGTCGCCGAACTCCCCGCCGGCGGAGATGTCGATCTCCCCGAGTTGCATGTCTCCCACGGAGAACAAGTCGAGACTGCCGCCTCCCGACTCGCCGCCGCGGAGCCTGAGCTCCCCGCTCAGAGTGAGGTTTCCGTTTGTCGAGATGTCGACGGTACCGCCAAAGCCCTGGACGGCGCCCTCGGCGATGATGTCGCCGCTCAGGTTGATGTTGCCGCCGGCGTTGATGACCAGCTCGCCGCCGGCCGCGGTAATCGAGTCACGATCGAGGTTGAACCTTCCGGCGCCGAATACGCGGCCGCCCGCAGTCAGCGTGACCTTGCCACCGTCGGTGCCGGGCAGGCGGAACGCTCCGGTCGCGCGAGTGTCGTCGATGCGGATGTTGCCGGTGGTTTCGATGGTGATTTGGCCTCCCGGATCGGTGCCACCGGCTCCCTTGACCTGGCCGGTGCCGATGATCGAAAAGCTTCTGGCGCGGATGGTCAGGCTTCCCGGCGAATTGGTCATCGGGTCGTCGCCGATGGTCAGCACCGCGCTGAGCTCTACGGCGCGCGCTCCGAAGTCGAGGACGATGCCGTGGTCGGCGGTCTCGTTCGATGAGATTTGGCAGGGGTCGCCGGTGCAGAAGTCGTTGGGGTCGCTGAGCGCCGAGACGCTGGCCGGTACTGCAGCGGCGATGGTGAGAAGGGCGATCCGGACGGTCATCCTGCTGAGTGCGGACGCGATCATAACCTCGTTTCCTCCTGGGAATCGAAAACGGGCCGCGTTCGAAAGGATGCGCCTAACCGGCGGCCGGGGAAGCTCGCACGACCATATCCGCCGGACTCGACCCTCTTCAAGTCAAAACTCCTTGCCGCCAGCCTCCCGGCGCCGATCCGCTCGACTTTGCTAGCTCGAGTCTGGAGAATCCGCGATTGCGTGGACGATCCCGAGCGAAAACCAGGCGCCTCGAGCCGCCGCCTTCTGATCGAATGCTTGCGGGTGTTGCCGCGCGCTGCGATATCCCGCTTGGTGGGGCGATTGGCTGCGATTCGTCTCCCGGCCGCTCTGCAGATGCGCGAGATCGAGCTGTTTGCGCGTGCCGTCGGCATCGACTTGGGCGAGGTCGGACAGCCGTTGAGCGGGTTTTCCACCTTGCAGGAATTCTTCGCCCGCCCGCTGGTCTCTGGCGCTCGGCCGATCGATTCGGCGCCGGGTGCGGTGGTGGCGCCATGCGACGGATTTTGGGGTGAGGCCGGGGAGATCGTCGACGGCAGACTGTGCCAGGTGAAGGGGCGGACCTACACGGTCGAATCGCTGCTGGCGGACGCCGCGCTGGCCGAGCGATTCGACGGTGGTAGATTCGCGACGTTCTACTTGGCTCCGCACAATTACCACAGGTTTCACACCCCGGTCGCGCTCCGTATCGACGGCGTCGATCACGTTCCCGGCACCTTGTGGCCGGTGAACCAAGCGGGTCTGGAGGGAGTCGCCAACCTATTTGCACGCAACGAACGTCTACTTGCCCGGGCGACCGTCCAGGAGCCGGAAGCTATCGGCAAGACGTTGTGCATGGTTGCCGTTGGCGCGACCATGGTGGGCAAGGTGCGCTTGGCGTTCGATGACTTGACCACCAACATCGCCGGAGTTGCAGCGGCCACGCGCCGGCGAACCTATTCGCCGGGCATCGATTTCGACCGCGGGGCCGAGTGGGGTTGGTTCGAGTTTGGCTCGAGCATCGTAATGCTCGCCGAATCGGGCACGCTAGATCTTGATATCCAGCCCCCGGGCACCCCCTTGCGGGTCGGGCGTCCGATCGGACGGCTAGTGTCCTGAGTCGGAAGTTCGTTGCAATAACTGCGGCGAGCGATCGGTGTTCCTGCCAAGACGCGAAGACGGAGGAATACCAGAGATATTGCGGGAAGGGGCAACGCCGGCGAGGACGCCGAGGGCCGGCGAAACTGAAACGAATGTCCGACTCGGCAGACTAGCCCGCGGCGGACTTTTCGGCGCGCGGTCGGCCCATCAGCCTGGCGTTGGCTTTTTTCAAGAAGCGGCGTTGCCGTTCGATCGCGGCGCGGCTGTCCGGCGGGGTGGGGGTGATCGGCTCGAACAGCGACAACTGCGCGAAGTAGCCGAAGATGAGCTGGAACAGGCCGAACACCAGATGGGGCAAGTCTTCGTCTTCCCATTCGAGCTCGGAACGCGAGATCGCATCGAAGCCGATGTCGAACAAGGGCCGCAGCGACTGTGCGACGATGCGGCGCAGCTCGTCGCTCTCGTCGAGGCCCGCGCGCCAAATCAATCGGGGCAGCAGCGGCTTCTCCGAGAGGTGATCGATCAGCTGGTCGATCACCGGTCCGGCTGGTTCGTTCCGACTGCGCGCGATCACTTCGATCACCGGCTCCATCCCGCGCTGGATCACCGCTTCGTAGAGCGCGCGCTTGTTCTTGAAGTGGTGGTACAGGCTGGCCTGATTCTTGAGGCCGGCATCGGCGGCGATCTGGCGAACCGAAACGCCCGCGAAGCCGTGTTCGGCGAAGCGCTTCTCGGCAACGTCGAGGATCAGATTCCTGGTTGGGGTCTGCTGACCCGCTTCGTCGCCGCCCCCGGACATGACGGCGTCTGTACTGAAGCAAACGTTCGTTTGTCAAGGTCGACGACAATTGCTAGGCCTCTGCGCTTGCACGAAAATTCAGCCGCGGCGGCCGGTCGGGAGATGCGCTCGACTGCTTCCGACTCAGGGTCGCTCGCCTCGAGGTGAAAGGGACGATGAGCATCGAGTCATTGGTTAAGAACGCCAAGCCGCTGCGTGGGCCGCACGTGATCGAGTATCCGTTCCGGCGCTCCTGTGGCCCTATTTTGTCTCGCTTTTTCAGTGGGTTGCGAGATGGTAAGCTGGTCGGGATTCGGAGCCGCACGAGCGGTGTCCTGGTTCCCCCCGCCGAGTACGACCCCGAAACGGCCGAGCCCCTGGATGACTTCGTCGATGTCGGCCCGGGTGGCGAGGTGGTGTCGTACGCCTGGGTGTCGAAGCCGAGGTCGAAACAACCGTTGCAGCATCCATTCGCCTACGCGCTGGTCAAGCTGGACGGCGCCGACACCGGCTTGCTTCACGTCGTCGACGTCGGCGGCGACGAGTCCAAGGTGAGCACGGGCATGCGGGTAGCTCCGCGCTGGTCCGCCGAGCGCAAGGGCGACATCCACGACATCGAGGCGTTCGTCCCCGAGAACGAAGCCGTCCCGGCGCCGCCCGTCATGAAGGTCGACGAGACGCCGGTAGGATCGGTGCTCACGCCGCTGCGGCTCGAATACGACTTTACCGCCGGAAAGGAACAGTCGGTCTTTCTGCGCGGGATCGCCGAGAAGATGATCCTCGGAGCGAAGCGGCCCGGCGACGATCTGGTCTATGTGCCGCCCCGCGGCGCCGATCCACGCACGGCCGAGCCGACTCCCGAATTCGTCGAGGTGGCCGATAAGGGTACGGTCGTGACCTATTCGATCGTCCGGGTTCCTTCGGAGAACATCGACTTCGAGTTGCCGTACGTGTGTATCAACGTCTTGCTCGACGGCTCGGACCTTCCGTTTTTCCACGTCCTGCAGAAGTGCGAGCTCGAGGATGTTCGCATCGGGATGCGGGTGCAGGCGAGCTGGGTGCCGGACGATCAGCTCGAGCCCTCGGTGACCAGCATCGCGTACTTCGAGCCACTCGACCAACCGGACGTTCCCTTCGACGACATCAAGGAGTACTGCTGATGCGCGACGTCGCGATCGTATCGTTCGCTCAGTCGAACGCAGAGTCGGAAATCCGCAGCGAAGTCGAGATCCTACAGCCGGTTGCGGCCGAGGCCATCTCGCAATCGGGACTCGAGCGCTCGGAGATCGACTTCACCTGTTCGGGCAGCAGCGACTGGTTGCAAGGCCAGCCCTTCGCTTTCGTGATGGCGCTCGATGCCGTCGGGTCGTGGCCTCCGATCAAGGAGTCGCATGTCGAGCAGGACGGTGCATGGGCCCTCTACGAAGCTTGGGTGAAGATCCAAACCGGCGAGGTCGACTCGGCGTTGGTCTACAGTTTCGGCAAGACCTCGCCCGGGGACATCGGTCTGGTGCAGGCGATTCAACTCGATCCCTATTGCGTGACGCCGCTGTGGCCCGATCTCGACAGCCTGTCGGGCATCCAGGCACGCGCATGTCTCGACGCCGGTATCGTCACCGAGCGCCAGATGGCGGAAGTGGTGTCGCGTTGTCTGCGTAGCGCACAGGACAATCCACACGCGGTTCGCAAGGGCGACTACTCGGTCGACGAGTTGCTCGACGAGCCGTTTGAGGTCAGCCCGTTGCGGGCGCACGACTGTCCGGCCAACAGCGATGGAGCAACCGTGATGGTCATTATGGCCGGCGACCGCGCCAAGGATCTTTGCGAGCGGCCGGTTTGGATTCGCGGCTTCGATCACCGCATCGATCCTCCGGCGCTGGGGACACGCGACCTGACGCGCATTCCTTCCGCGCGACTGTGCGCCGAGAAAGCGGGGGGTGCCGACGGGCGTTTGGATTTCGCCGAGATCACCGCGCCGTACTCTCACCAGGAGGTGCTGCTGCGCCGAGAGATGGGGCTCGCCGACGACCTTCCGGTGAATCTCTCCGGGGGCTCATTGGCGGCGCATACTCTGATGTCGTGCGGATTGAACAGAATCGGCGATGCGGCCATGCGAATCGCCGGCGGCCACGGCGATCGCGCACTGGCGCACGCCGCCCAGGGGCCGTGCCTACAACAGAACCTGGCAGTCGTTTTGGAGGGAGAGTGAGATGGCGGAGCGTTGTGCGGTCATCGGAGTCGGTCAGACCCATTACGATGCAAAGCGCATCGACGTCTCGATGCCCGGTTTGCTGCGCGAGGCGGCCCTGCGCGCACTCGAAGATGCGGATCTGACCTGGAACGACATCGACGCGGTCGTGATCGGCAAGGCCCCGGATACGTTCGAAGGCATGATGCTTCCGGAGAACTACCTCTCGGACGCGCTCGGAGCCTCGGGTAAGCCGCTGCTGCGTGTGCATACCGCCGGAAGCGTCGGCGGCTCGACGGCAAACGTAGCCGTCAGCCTGATCGCCGCGGGCATCCACGGGCGCGTTTTGACCATCGCATGGGAGAAGCAGTCCGAGAGCAACGCGATGTGGGGACTGACCTTGTCACCGCCGTTCTCGGTGGCGGTGGTTGCGGGAGCGGGCGGGTTTTTCGCCCCGCTGGTGCGCACGTACATGCGTCGGTCGGGTGCGCCCGAGGATACCGGAATCCTGGTCGCCTTGAAGGACCGAAAGAACGCGTTGAAGAATCCCTACGCTCATCTGAAGATGCCGGACGTCACCTACGAGGAGATTCGTGACTCCTTCATGCTGTGGGATCCGATTCGATACCTCGAGAGCTGCCCGTCTTCTGACGGCGCCTGCGCGATGATCGTCTCCAGCGAAGAGCTCGCCAAGAAGGCTCCACGCAAACCGGCCTGGGTCCTGGGAACTTCGATGCGCAGCGAGCCCGTGCAATTCGCCAAGCGCGATGCGGTCAACCCGATGTCGGGCCGCCTGGCAGCCAAGGACGTATACGAGCAGGCCGGCATCCAGGACCCGCGCAAAGAGATCGACTGTATCGAATGCTACGTGCCTTTTAGTTGGTTCGAGCCGATGTGGATGGAGACGATGGGCTTCGCCGACGAGGGCGAGGGGTGGAAGTTGACCCATGACGGTACGACGGCCCTGGACGGGTCGCGTCCGGTCAACATGTCGGGCGGCGTGCTGTCCTCGAATGCGATCGGCGCTTCCGGGATGTGTCGCTATGCCGAAGCCGCCAACCAGGTCCGCGGCGAAGCCGGCGAGCATCAGATCGACGGAGCGAAGGTTGCGCTCGGTCACGCCTACGGCGGCGGCTCCCAGTACTTCTCGATGGCTGTCTTCGGCTCGGAGAAGCCGTGAAGAACGCCGGCCCGCGGCGCTAAACCCGCGGGCCGGCCGGCTCTCATTCGCTGAGCGCCTCGAGCACCTTGTCGGGGTGCTTGGCCGCATTGGCGACCTTGGCCCAGTGCTTCTTCACTTTGCCGTTCGGGCCGACCCACACCGTCGAACGGATCACGCCGACGGTCTTCTTGCCGTACATCATCTTCTCGCCGTAGGCGCCGTATTTTTCCATCACCTTGCGGTTGGCGTCCGTGAGCAGCGGAAACGGCAGCTTGTACTTCTTGCGGAACTTGGTGTGGGCCTCGGCATCGTCGGCCGAGATCCCCAGGACCATTACGCCCTGTTTTTGCAGAGTCTTCCACGAATCCCGAAAACCGCAGGCTTCCTTGGTGCAACCGGGTGTGTCGTCGCGCGGGTAGAAATAGACGATGACGTCTTGCCCGCGGAAGTCCTTGAGGGCGACTTTGTTGCCGTCCTGGTCGGGCAGGGTGAACGCAGGCGCGGTTTTTCCTTCTTCGATCGGCATGCAAGCTCTCCTTTTTGATGACCGTGAAAATCGTTCAGGCGCGATGCTAGTGTCCCGAGTCGGAAATTCGTTTCAATTTCGCCGGCCCTCGACGTCCGTGCCGGCGTTGCTCCTCCTCGAAATATCCCTGATATTGCATCGTCGT
>JANQHZ010000086.1 GCA_028282445.1 Candidatus Binatia bacterium
ATTGTATTATAGCTTTCAAGGGAAGTTTCCTCGCCAAGCCGCTCCCGTACCAGTCTATTGAAAATTTCTTCTATCTGTTCCTCTATTTTTGGCTTATTATGCCGATGAGGGTCCGGCGGACGGACCGGTCGTGCTCCTGCTGCACGGGCAGCCGTCCTGGTCGTACCTGTACCGCAAGATGATTCCGGTGCTCGCCGACGCCGGCTACCGGGTCATCGCCATGGACCACCTCGGCATGGGTCGTTCCGACAAGCCAACCGAGGTCGGGTCGTACAGCTTCCTCAACCACTACGATCGGCTGGAACGGTTCGTCGAGGAGCTCGGCCTGCGCGAGATCAACTTGTTCGTGCAGGACTGGGGCAGCCTGATCGGACTCAGACTCGCGGGCCTGCGGCCCGAGCTGTTTGCGCGCATCGCCGTCGGCGACGGCTCGCTACCGTTGATTCCAGAGGGATTGGAGCCTTTCCCGGTCGATATCGAGGACCCGGATGAGCCCAAGGATCTGCCGTCGATGTTCGGCGACATTCCCGTCCAGCAACCTCCCTTCTATGACGGCTGCGATTTGCTGCTGCCGTCGACCGGGAACTTCGGAGCGTGGATCGAGTTCTCGCTGACGTCCTCGAACTTCCGTGCATCCGAGGTGATCGAAGCGCTCACCTGGTTCGACATGCCCTCCGACGAAGAAGCGGCTTACGACGCACCCTTCCCGAGCCGCATCTACATGGGCGGTCCTCGTACCTTTCCCTCTCTGGTCAACCAGCTCGGCGGGCTCAACGATGAGGCCTGGGAGGGACTGATGTCTTTCGAGCGTCCCTTCCTTACACTCTGGGCTTCGAACGATCCGGGTAATCTCGGTCAGTGCGCCACCCAGCAAGCTCTGATCGACGCGATCCCCGGCGCGGTCGGACAACCGCACGACCGACTGCCCGAAGCGAGCCATTTTCTCCAGGACGACCAGGGCGAAGAAATCGCCCGGCGTCTGGTCGACTTCTACGCCAGCGAGAACGGCTTGCTAGCCTGCGGAGAGATCGACGACTCAACTCGCCCTGCCGGCGTCGGCCACGAAATCCTGCAATTCGTCGGTCCGGGGAATATCATCGTTTGGCTCAGCGGTCAGATTACTCAAGAAGAATTCGACGCCATCGAGCTGCCGCCGGGTTGGTTCAAGAACAACCCGCTCGAGGTCCAGATGGACGGCAGTCAGTTTTTCCGATCGCCCGACGCGACAACCGACGGCCCGCTCACCATGCAAGAACACTTCGGTCACGTCTGGATGCACGGAGCCACTATCGTGGAAGCCCAGATGCCTCTCGATGACGACGCCCTCCTTACCGGTTCTCGAGTACAGAAGTTCCACGAGGTCAGGTACAACGCGTGCCGCGAAGTCGAGTTCATCATCTCTCCCGGAGGCGAAAGCTATGTCCGCGCCTCGCGCGACACCGGACGTCCGCGCGAGAACTCCAATCTGCCACGGGGGTGGAAGCAGTTTACCTACGTGCCGCCGGAAGAGCTCATCCTTCAATTGCCGACCCCCACCCTCGTGATCCGGACAGACATCGAGGACTCGTTTCAGGGGCCGATTGCGGAGCTCGACTTCTCACCGATGGTCGTCGACCTTTCCAGAGGGGACCAGTGATCGAGGCGCTACGTGCCCTGCTGGATCAAGCACCGAATCAAGAATAGACGGGGCTACTCACAGACATTGGCGACGCGAGTCGCCTCTTTCAACACAAAGGCACGAAGACACAAAGCCACTAAGAGGGCCGGCGGATACTCGAGCTCGGCGGGATACTCGCGATAGATCGAATCGAGCG
Organism: Candidatus Binatia bacterium; assembly: GCA_028282445.1. Lineage (GTDB taxonomy): Bacteria > Desulfobacterota > Binatia > HRBIN30 > CADEER01 > CADEER01. The sequence goes on from JANQHZ010000086.1 coordinate 1,815, forward strand.
AGTAGCGGTCCTGTTATCTCCCTCGTGGCTTTGTGTCTTCGTGCCTTTGTGTTGAAAAAGAGATCGAATCCTAGTCCGCGTTTTGCGTACACGCACACCCGCGCATAGGGGTCCCGGGGGCGACCTCGCGTACACACTTGACCATGGTTGACACTGGGGCGGAGTCTCCCGTATTGTCACTCGTGATGTCAATAGAGGGTAGGTGGTCGAGCTCGACCGGCGTCGCCTGATTGCCATTGTCCCGCCAATGACGAATCTCTATCTCCACCACTATCCCGCGTCCCCGTTCAGTGAGAAGATCCGCGCTCTGCTCGGGTACCTCGACCTCGAGTGGCACTCGGTCGAGACCTCGATAATCATGCCGCGCCCACTGCTCATGCCTCTTTCCGGGGGCTACCGCAGGGTTCCAGTCGCTCAGATCGGCGCAGATGTCTACTGCGACACCAAGATCATCGCCCGCGCGCTCGCCGAGCACGCAGGCGACGACAGCTTGTACGCCCCCGGCTTCGCGGCGACCCGGGTCGCCGATGCCGCCGACACCCAACTGTTTCGCATCATGGCGGCGCTCTCGTTTCGGCCCGAGGCGATCGCAGGCCTGTTCCAGGGTGGCGGGGGTGGCTCCGGCGGCTCGAGCATGCAGGACTTCATCAAAGACCGCGCCGATCTCGCGGGCGGGACCGATGTCATCGGCATGACGCCCGAGGTTGCCGAGAGCGACCTCCTACACTGGCTGACCGAGCTCGACAGCTCGGTCGGGTCGGGGTTTCTCTTTGGCGAGAAGCCCTCGATCGCGGACTTCTCTGTCTACCACCCGCTCTGGTTCCTGCGGAACAAC
>JANQHZ010000097.1 GCA_028282445.1 Candidatus Binatia bacterium
CCTGATCGGTGCTGTCGCGACCGTGGGGATCGCCCTGGGGGTGATGACCTTGGACGTCGTGCTCAGCGTGATGGGCGGGTTCGAAAGCGACCTGCGCGATCGAATTCTCGGGCTGACCCCTCACGTCACGGTGGACAGCCTTGGTGGCCGGATGGCGGCACCCGACGACTTGGTCGAGACGATCGAGTCGCTACCGGGGGTCGAGGGAGCCGGCCGTTTCGTGCTGGGGCAGGTGGTGCTGTCGTCGCAAGACGAGTTGGCCGGCGTCGAGTTGCGCGGTATCGAGCCCGTCAGCGGCGTTACGAATCTCGCCGGCCACCTGGCCGGCGGTGACCTCGGTGACCTGAGCCGCGATCACGAAATCGTCGGTGGTGGGCGCGACGGAGTGCGGCTTCCCGGAATCGTGCTCGGGCGAGATGTCGCGCGCCAGTTGCGGGTTGCCGAGGGCGATCCGGTGACGGTGGTATCGCCGCAGGGGATCCCGACAGCGCTCGGGATGGTGCCGCGCGTCAAGAGGTTCGCGGTCGTGGGGGTCTTCCGCTCGGGCATGTCCGAGTACGATGCCACCAGAGCGTTCGTAGACCTGCGCCGAGCGCAGCGCTTTTTTCGCCTTGGGGACGATGTCACCGGAATTGCGGTGCGGGTTTCGGATCCAGACCTCGCCCATGTCGCTGCGCGACGAATTGCGGGCGTGGTCGAGATCGGGATTCGGGTCAGTGACTGGATGGTGACCAACGGGACCCTCTTCTCGGCGCTCCAGCTGGAGAAGACCGTCTATTTCGTCGTCCTCCTATTGATCGTGCTGGTGGCGGCTTTCAACATTATCGCGACACTGATCATGGCGGTGATGAACAAGCGCAAAGATATCGCAGTCCTGAAATCGATGGGGGCGCGCAACCGCGACATCGCCGGGATCTTCGTTTGGAGCGGCCTGCTGATCGGTGTGATCGGCGCCACGGCCGGTTCGCTAGCTGGGTGGGGTCTTTGTTGGGCCCTGGAAAGATACGAGTTCGTCCAGCTTCCCCCGGATGTGTTCTATGTTTCGACTCTGCCGGTCGAGATGAACCCGGTCTATTTCGGCGGCGTTTTGCTGGTAACCCTCGCATTGTGCGTTCTAGCAAGCGTCTACCCGGCGAGCCGGGCCGCGCGGCTCTCGCCGGTGGAGGTGATCCGCTATGAGTGAGCTCATCCGAGCGGAGGGCGTGAGCAAGGAGTACGGCGCCGCGGATCGGCGATTGACGGTCCTGCGCGACCTTTCGCTCACGGTTCGGGCCGGCGAGAAGCTGGTGGTCGTCGGTCAATCGGGAGTGGGAAAGAGCACGCTTCTCCACGTCCTCGGCGCTCTCGATCAACCGAGTGCCGGAAGGATCTGGTTCGACGGTACGCTGTTGAGCTCGCTCGACGAGCGTGGCTTGGCAGCCCTGCGCAACCGCGAGATCGGCTTTGTCTTTCAGTTCCACCACCTGCTGCCCGACTTCACGGCACTGGAAAACGTGATGATGCCGGCGCTGATCGGCGGCGCCGATCGCACTACCGCGAGCCGCGCGGCGACCGAAATCCTCGCCGACGTCGGTCTGTCGGAAAGGCTCGATCACAAGCCGGGCGAGCTCTCGGGCGGCGAGCAGCAGCGGGTGGCGATCGCTCGCGCCGTGGTAGGCAAGCCGCGCGCCGTGCTGGCGGACGAACCGACCGGGAATCTCGACCCGGTTACCGCCGAGGAAGTACACGGCGTTTTGTTGCGGCTCAACGAGAGATCCGGAATCACCCTGGTGGTGGTAACGCACAATGAGCGTCTGGAGGAGCTGGCGGACCGCACACTGCGGCTCGAGGATGGCTGCTTGGTGGAGTAGCTGCCGGTTCGCCGGCTCGAAGGCGGTATCCCCAGCACTACGTTGAAAAAGGAAGCCTGGTTGCTGGCGCTTTCGGCCCTCCCGGCGCCTGGGCTTGGTGAAGCCACGACGCTTTGGTAGGGAACCCTGCTTTTGGCCGCACGATGCGTATTTTCTTGCGAAAACCGATTGCTCTCCTGATTGCCGCCGTCTCGGTCATCGGCGCGGCGGAGGGCCAGGTCGTATCGCCCGAGGTCGTGCCGGCAGAGGCAGCGGAGACGGCACCGGAGCCGTTCCCGGTCGACACCGTTGAGATTACCGGTAACCGCCGCGTCGACGACGATGCCATTCGGGTGCGACTCGAGGTCGCGGCCGGCACCCTGTTCGACGAGGCAGCGGTCGACGAGGACATTCGATCGCTCTACGCGATGGGTTTCTTTCGCAACATTACGGCGACTCTCGAGGACCGGGTCGGGCAGAAGGTTCTCATCTACGACGTGGAGGAGAGACCCTTCGTCCGCGAAGTCGTGGTGATCGGAAACGAGGAGATCGACGAGGAAGAGATTCAGGGGATGATTCGGATTCGGCCGAATACCATTCTGGATCCGCAGAAGGCGCGCGCCGGCATCTCCGAGATCAAGACGGCGTACGAGAAACAGGGCTACCTCGACGCCGTCGTGGACTACGAGACCACCTCGGTCGGCCAAGACGACGAAGTCGTGGTCACCTTCCGGGTTACCGAGAACGAGCCGGTGCGCATCGAGAGTATCGTGCTGGAAGGGAACGAGGGTATCAGCGATCGCACTCTCAAGAGCATCATCGCGACCGGCGAGAGCAACTTCCTGTCGTTTCTCACCGGCGCCGGCAACCTCGACCGCGAAGTTCTGCGCACGGACGCGGAGCGGTTGACCGCGTACTACTATGAAGCCGGCTACATCGACGTGCGTGTGGACGAGCCTCAGATTCGCCGCATCGACGAAGGCCTCGAGGTGACCTTCAAGATCGAAGAAGGCGACGTTTATCGCTTCGGCCCGGTCACTCTGGTCGGCGAAACGCTCGAGGGGCTCGAGACCGCCGACTTCTCGCTCGACTGTGAAGAAGGCGATGTCTTTCGCCCCAGCAAGCTTCGCAGCGATATGAATCTGATTACGGAGCGCTACGGCGATCGCGGTTATGCCTTCGTCAACGTCACGCCCGATACGCGCATCGACTCCTTCGAGAAAACCGTCGAGCTCGGCTTTCGGGTGGTGCGCGGCCCAGAGGTCTTCATCGACCGCATCGAGGTGACCGGCAACACCAAGACACTGGACAAGGTCGTGCGGCGGGAGATGGAGTTGGAGGAGCAAGGCCGCTTCTCCGGATCGAAGTTGCGGCGCTCGCAGGAGAGAATCCAGCGACTCGGCTTTTTCCAGGACGTCAACATCACGACCCGAAAAGCGGATCGCGAAGATCGCCTCGATGTGTTGGTCGACGTGCGCGAGGGGAACACCGGGACCTTTTCGGCGGGCGCCGGAATCAGCTCGGGCAACCAGTTTCTGTTCAACGTCAGCTTGTCGGAGATCAACCTTTTCGGCCGCGGGCAGAGGCTGCTTCTGCAGGCCGACCTCGGGACGATTCGCCGCAACCTGACCCTCAGCTTGACCGAGCCTTATCTGTTCGACACTCAGATCACGGCTGGGATCGACGTATTCAACTGGGAGCTGGAGTTCGACGAATTTACCCGCGGCGGAACCGGCGGCGGCATCCGGTTGCTCTACCCCTTCGAGGCGTTTGGAATCGAAGCCCTCAATCTCGGGTTCTTCAGCGTTCCCCTGATCGATACCCGGCTCGGACTCGAGTACCGGATCGAGCAGGCCGAGATCTCGGGGGTCAGCTCGACTGCGTCTTCGCTGATTCGGGCCGAGCAGGGCACTCGCTTGACGAGCTCGATCGTACCGAGAATCTTCCGCGACACGCGAAACCATCCCTTCGACCCGACCGGCGGCTCCCTGCAGGATCTGTCGCTCGAGTTCGCCGGAATCGGCGGTGACTCCAACTTCATCAAGCTCGAGTCGCGAGCGCGTTGGTACATCCCGATCTGGCGGAGCGAGACCTTCGGCGAGTTTACCTTCTCGACCGGCTGGAACTTCGGCTATGGCTGGGGCTATGCCGGCGAAAATGAACTGCCGCTCTTCGAGCGTTACTTTCCCGGCGGTATCAACAGCGTGCGCGGCTACGAGGTGCGTTCGCTCGGACCACGTGTGCCGGTGCGCGACCAGTTCCTGGAAGACGGAACGGCCTGCCCGGACGAGCGCAAGGAGTGCGGGCGGGTCATCCGAACCGATGTGATCGGTGGTAGCAGCCAGCTGATTTTCAACAACGAGATCATATTCCCGCTGGTGCAGTCCCTCGGGCTCAAGGGAGTCGTCTTTTTCGACGCCGGTAATGCTTTCTCGGCGGCACGGGGCATGGACATGAACGAGCTTCGGACCTCGGTCGGTGCCGGTATTCGTTGGCTTTCGCCGATCGGTCCGCTGCGCATCGAGGTCGGATTCCCGCTCAACGACAGGGACGGCGACGATACGGAAATGATCCAATTCTCCTTCGGCGGCGGGCTTTAGTCGGCAGAACCCGCAAAAACGGGCATTTATCGACTGCGCTTGGGCGTGTCTGATGGCCGCTAGGCGTCGCAATCACGAATCTTCCGCGCGGGAGTGGAATTCTCGCAACGCTTCAATATGATTAGGGGTCTATTTGGGCTGGGGCCCTGGGGCCCGGGCGATCGCACTTTCGGCGAGGCCCGCAGAGCCATTGCCACCGGCAACCGACGGTGTTCCGGTCGTCAACAGGAGGATTGAGGGAATGAGGTTGTTTCTATCGGCGGTGATTGCCGTCGCGTTCGTCGTGTCGGCAGCGACCAGTGTATCCGCTCAGGATGTGCGAATCGGTGTCATTAATCTTCAGCGTGCACTCAACGAGTCGAATTCCGGCAAGAAGGCGAAGGCGCGTTTCAAGGAACAGATCGACCGCATGCAGAGCGATCTCGAACGCAAGAAGAACGAGGTCGACGCCCTCAAGGACCAATTGGCCAAAAAGGCCCTGGTCATGAAGGAAGAAGAGCGGCGCAACTTGGAGAAAGAATACCAGCGCAAGTTGCGAGAGTTCGAGCGTGCGTACGAAGACTCGCAGGGCGAGTTGCAGTTCAAGGATTCCGAGCTGACGCGAGATCTGGTCAAGCAGCTGCAGCAGGTGATCCAGGATTACGGGCGACGCGGAGGGTACACGGTGATTCTCGAGCAGGCCGGTGGCGGCCTACTCTACGGCGCGGCGCATATCGACATCACCGACGCAATCATCGCTGAGTACAACCAGAAGTACTGAGCGGAAGGGCCGATCGTGGGCGACCGAATTCATCCTAGCGCGATCGTCGAGAAAGGCGCGGAGCTCGGGCCCGACGTTGAGATCGGCCCGTATGCCTTCGTCGGCAAAGACGTGCGCGTCGGCGCACGCACGTCGGTCGGCCCCCACGCGGTGCTGAGCGGCCATACGACCATCGGCGAAGACAACCGTATCTTCCATCACGCCTCGGTCGGCGCCGAGCCTCAGGACTTCAAGTTCCATGGGGAAGAGAGCGAGTTGATCGTCGGCGACCGCAATCAGATTCGCGAGTTCGCGACCTTGCACCTCGGCACCGAGTCGGGAGGCATGGTCACCCGCGTCGGCAGCGACAACATGTTGATGAACTACACCCACGTAGCCCACGACTGCACCGTGGGCGACCGCAACGTTCTCGCCAACGGTGTCCAGTTGGGTGGACACGTCACCCTGCAGGATTGGATCGTGGTGGGCGCGCTGACCGGGGTGCACCAGTTTGTCCGCATCGGCGAATCGGCGATGATTGGGGCCGGCTCGATGGTTTCGATGGACGTCGTGCCGTTCTGCAATGCGACCGGCGACCGGGCGACCCTGCGCGGGCTCAATGTGGTCGGTTTCAAGCGCCGCGGTATCGCGAGCGAGGCCGCCGCTGCCGTCAAGCGCGCCTACAAGGCGTTGTTTCAGTCGGGGTTGAAGGCGGCGGAAGCCGTCGCCCAGATTCGGGCCGAGCACGACCCCTGCGCCGAGGTCGATCGCATGTTGCGCTTCGTCGAAGCTTCGGAGCGCGGCATCTGTCGCTGAGGCTCGCCGGAGCATGCAGGCGACGGGCGAAAACATCGGACTGATCGCCGGCAACGGCCAGTTCCCGAAGCTGTTCGCGCAGACCGCGCGCGCCGAGGGCGTGCGTGTGATCGCCGTGGCGCACGAGGGCGAAAGCTTGCCCGGTCTGGACCCGCTGGTGGAGCACCTCACCTGGATCAAGGTGGGGCAGATCGGCACTTTGGTCGACACCTTCCTCGCTCATGGGGTGAGGCGGGCGGTCATGGCTGGCGGGATTCACAAGGCCGGATTGATGGAGCACTTCGCGCCCGACGAGCGCGGCCTCCGTATGCTCGAGCGGCTGACCCAATGGAGCGACGATGCGGTACTGCGTGAGCTCGCAGCCGAGCTGGAAGGAGAGGGGATCGAGGTCGTGGAGTCGACCTTGTTCCTCGAATCGATCCTCACCAGCGAGGGCGTGCTCACCCAGATCCAGCCCGACGAAGCGCAATGGCGGGACGTCGAGTTCGGCCTGGAGGTCGTGCGCGGGATTGGCCGCTTCGATATCGGGCAGACCGTGGTCGTCAAGTCCGGGATGGTGCTGGCGGTCGAGGCGATCGAGGGTACCGATGCGGCACTGAAGCGCGGTGGTGGTCTCGGTCGAGGCGGTGCGGTGGCGGTCAAGGCCGCCAAACCCAGCCAGGACCTGCGCTTCGACGTACCGGCGGTTGGAATCGAGACGGTGGCGGTGTGCGTCGATGCCGGGATATCGGTCCTCGCGCTGGAGGCCGGAAAGACCCTGATGTTCGATCGCGAGGAACTGCTCGCGGCGGCCGACGGCAGCGGTTTGGCCGTGGTCGGGGTCGTTTCCTGATGCTTGTGCCGATTGCGCCACGCCGGTTTGCGCGAGCGTCGATGGAGCCCGCCGATGGTCGCTGAACCTGTGCGGGCGGCTGTCGTCGGCGTCGGTTACCTGGGCGCCTTTCACGCTCAGAAGTACGCGAGCCTGGAGGGCGTCGAGCTGGTTGCGGTGGTCGATAGCGACCGAGAGCGGGCCGAGGAGGTCGGTCGCAGTGTCGGCGCGCCGGCGTCGACCGATGTGCGCGACGTCTTGGGCTCGGTCGATTGCGCGAGCTTGGCGGTTCCGACGACCGAGCATCGACGGATTGCGACGGTACTGCTCGAGAACGATATCGACCTGCTGGTCGAAAAGCCGATCGCCGCCAGCGCCGCCGACGGACGCGCGCTCGTCGATCTGGCCGCGCAAAGGGGGCGTATTCTACAAGTCGGGCATTTGGAACGCTTCAACCCGGCGATCCAATCTCTGTCGGGGGTGATTGCCCGACCGCGGTTCATCGAGTGTCACCGGTTGGCGCCCTTTGTCGAGCGTGGAACCGAGGTCGACGTGGTCCTCGATCTGATGATTCACGATCTCGACATCATTCTCAGTGTGGTCGACGGCGAAGTCGTCAGCAGCGAAGCGGTGGGCGTGCCCGTGCTGACCGAGAACGTCGACATCGCCAACGCCCGCTTGCGCTTTTCCTGCGGCACGATTGCCAATGTCACCGCCAGCAGGGTGGCGCT
>JANQHZ010000110.1 GCA_028282445.1 Candidatus Binatia bacterium
CGCGAGCCGGGTCGGCTCGGGTAGCCGATAGCCGGTGGCGCAGCCCAGGACCAGTTTTTCCGCGCTGGGTTGATCGATGAGGTGGCCGATGCTGACGTAGACCGGCCTGACCTTGTCGCGTGTGCGCACGACACGCCCAACCGTCTCGCCGCGATCGATCAGCGCGGTGCGCGAGCCGCGGCGCATGCCGGGCTCTCGGTGCGATCCAACCAGGCGACTCTTGCCGCAGCCGGCGGTCGGGAGCTGGGTCAGGATCCCGACGTGGCAGGCAATGCCGAAGCGGCGCGGGTGTGCGAGCCCGTGTCCGTCGCAGAGGATCGCGTCGGGCGGAGTTCTCAACCGGCGGAGGGCTGCAAGCAGAGCGGGCGTCTCACGAAACGACAGCAGCCCAGGGATGTACGGCATGCGTACTAGGGTCGTCGCGGTATGCGACTCGATTACGGCGCGGCGCTCGACGTCCCACAGGACCACTCCACCGATGCAGTAGCGTCCGTCCCGACTGAAGGCGGCGTCGAGCCCTGCTACCGTACCGATCGGTGTGGGGCGGGGGGTGGGATCGATGTTGGATGCGAGCTCGCGCTGTACCTGGACCGCCTGCTTCGGGGACAGCGCCCAGCCGTGAGGCGGTTTCGGGATCTTCACTTCTTTCCTTGAAACGCCTCCGCGATGTTGACGGAGTGGTTCCTGATTCGCCTCATGGCAACCAGAATGTCGTTGTAGAAAATGCCTGCGCTGGGAAGGCACTTTTGACTCGCGAGTCGCGCGAGATTCTCTTCACGCAGTTGATCGGCGGTTTCCGAAAGCAACCGGCCCTTCACGCGGATTGGCTCCGCCCAATTGGTCTCGCCGCGTTCGCCCCGGTCGAGGATCTCTTCGTAGAACTCCACCGTCTGTTCCAAATACTGGGTCAGGCTTTCGAGAGCCTGTGGTGACATATGGGTTTCCATGCGCTGCATGCGGCGACGATAGTTGACCATCCTCTCGCAGTAGTCCGCGACACTTTCGATCTCGCTGGCAAGGCGAATGATGCTGCGGATCTCCTCGGCTTGTGCCGTCGTCAGGACCCCGGCCATCGCTTGCGACATGAAGCCCGTAATCTCGTGCTGGATCGCATCGGTGACGCGTTCCTTCTTGAGCACCTGATCCCGGAGTTTCGAGCGCTTCTGACTTGGTTCGCGGTAGACTTCGAGCGTTAGTCGGAGAGCGTCGCGGGCGACCGCCGCCATGTGCAGTACTTCGAGTCGGCCTTGTTCGATCGCCAGCGAAGGAGATTCGATCATACTGCCGTGAAGGAACTGGAGGTGATTCTGCTCCTTCTTTGGGCCGGGCGCGAGGGTTCGGGCGACGTTCATCAAAGGGTGCAGCAAGGGCAAGGCAACCAGTGCGAGGGTGACATTGAAGCTCGTGTGCGCGAAGGCGATATGTTCGGTGATGAAGGGGCGCTTTCCCTCGGCATCGACCATATTTGCGTCGCCCGGGGTCAGAAAGTCGACGACATCGAGCCAAAATGGGAAGAGGGCGAGCATGATCACGACGCCGAGGACGTTGACGGTGGTGTGGAACATCGCGGTTCGGCGAGCATCACTGGTTCCGTTGAGGGCTGCGATTTGTGCAGTGACGGTAGTGCCGATGTTTTCGCCCAGCACGAGTGCTGCAGCCCCCTCGAAAGAGATCAGGCCGACGGTTGCAAGGGCGATCGTGATTCCGAGCATCGCACTCGACGATTGTACGAGGACGGTCAGGATTGCCCCGGTGACGATGCTAAACAGCAACCCCGTATAGGTCTCGCCGCCGAACTGAGACATCCAGGCGGTGAACTCGGGCAGATCCTTGAGCGGCGCGAACCCGGTCTTCATCAGGTGCAGGCCGAAGAAGACCATTCCGAATCCGGCTGCGAACTGTCCCGTGAAGCGCACGTTCTCACTGCGCGCGAAGAACTGGATGAAGACTCCGAAGCCGAGGAATAGCAGAGCGGACTTGTGCAGTTTGAGCACCAGGATCCAACCGGTGATCGTCGTTCCGATGTTGGCACCGAGGACGACGGACGCGGCCTGCGCGAGGTCCATGAGCCCTGCGTTGACGAAGCTCACCACCATTACGGTCGTTACCGAAGAGGACTGAACGATCAGCGTGGTTATGAGACCGGTACCGAGTCCGAACACTCTGTTGCGAGTCGCCGCTCCGATCGCTCTCCGCAGGCGATCGCCCGCGATGACTTGGAGAGCCTCGGACATGGAACGCATGCCGAATAGGAAGAGACCGAGTCCGCCGACCAGATTGAACACCAGGTCGCGGATCATCTGGCTAACGCTCTCTGGCACGATGCGCGCTCCGATGGGGTTGGGGTCTGTGGTGAAGTGTCTGCGCGAACAATGGTCGAACGCCTCGAGCTTGCTGCCGATATCTCGGCTGTTGTCTGGACAAGGGGTTGCCGCCATGCCCCTTCAGGAAATGATCTGACCGCTACCACTCGAAGACCCCGCACGGAGTTAGGCAGCGGAATACGGTAAAGTCAAAGGTCGGCGGTAACGTTTGGGTGTCGTCAGCGTCGCTTCGCGCATTGGAGAGCTGCGCCGCCGATCTGTGCGGTGCGAATGTCGCCGAACGGAGTGCCCAGGCCGCTGTTCAGCACCAATGCGACTGCGAGCTCTTGGTCCGGGTCGGCCCAGGCTCCGGAACCACCGAATCCGAAGTGTCCGAATCCGCGGGGCGGAGTGCCGCGCGTGGTCGCGGCGCGGTGGTAGCCGAGTCTCCAGTGCATCGGGAAGGGAACGACCTTGTCGAGCTTACGGGTTTGGATCTCGGTGGCGCGTTGCAGAGTCTCCTCGGAGAGGAGTCGCACGCCGTCGAGCTCACCGCCGGCGGCCAGGACGGCGTACATCTTTGCCAGTGAACGCGCATTGAAGGCGCCGTTGGCCGCGGGAATGCATGCTTGCACGGTGCTGGGCGCCGACCAGTCGAAATTCTCGACACCGTGCGGCGCCAGGGCCGCCGCCATGCGTCCGGCATCGACTGGGAAACGCACCAGGTCGAGAGCTTTTTGTAGTTGCTTGAGCGGGCCCCGCAGCTTCTGGATTCGCGCGAGTCGGTCCGGCGGCAGCACCAGGGTCGCGACTCGTTTGAGCTCTCCGTCCGGAAGCCCGATGTAGAGTCCGTCCAACTTGAGCGGAGCGGCGATCTCACTCTGAACGAGATCCGAAACCGACGCGCCGGTGACCCTCTGGATGACCTCCCCGATCAACCAACCGTAGGTCAGTCCGTGGTAGGCGCTCATCGCTCCGGGACGGTGCTCCGGTGTCGCGCCCGCCAGGTTCTCGGTCATGTACTGCCAGTCCAGCATCCGTTCGGCGGAGTCGATCAGGTGGCGAATGTCGTAGAGGCCGGCCTGATGGCAGAGGAGGTGGCGCACCGTAATGTCCTGTTTGCCGTTGCAAGCGAATTCGGGCCAATAGGCTGAGACCAAGTCGTCGTAGTCGACGAGTCCGCGGTCCACCAGCCGGTGTAGCAGGGTCGAGACCACACCTTTGGTGGTCGAGAATGAAACCGAGAGGGTGTTGGCGGTCCAGGCGTTGCCGTTCGCGTCCCGATTGCCACCGCGGATATCGACGACGCGCTTGCCTCGGTGATACACCGCGACCGCGGCCCCGCCGGACTCCGGTGCGCGGTTCAGTTGCTGCTCGAGGACTTTGGCGACCTGCCAGAAGTCGGGATGAATCGTCCCTTCGATCATTGTGACGGCATTCCTTCGTGGGCGAGCACGGAGAGCTACAAGCCGGAGATTCGCCGCGCAAGGGTGCTATCGAGCGCGCCCGCGAATGCGAGACGTCCAGTCAGGAGGCGTGTTCGAGAACATGCCGATCGGTGCTGGAGTGACGCTCTCGAACAGAGCGCAACCCCTTGTTCTGCAAAGGTTTATTCGTCGAATTGACGGTCGTCGCTGAAGTGTCGTCAGGCTGCGCATTGCCTTGTGTTTTTGCGCAGCGCGACGCCGCGCTTGGTGGCCGCCGGAGGCTGGCCCGTTGCTTGCTGGGTTGATGGCTCAGCAAGGAGAGGGAGTCTGATGAAAAGAGTCGTTCGAAACAGTCGTATGCTTGGTTCGCAAAGCGGTTCGTCGCTCGCGGAGGTCATGGTCACGATCGGTATCGTATCCGGACTCCTGGGTGTCGGCGTTCTGA
>JANQHZ010000150.1 GCA_028282445.1 Candidatus Binatia bacterium
CGGTTGCACGGCCGAGATCTGCCACTCGACGGCCAACCCGGGCGGCGGCCTCGATCTCACCGCCGGCAACTCCTACGCCGCGATGATCGACGTGCCGGCACAGACCGCGCCCGGCCTCCATCTGGTCGATCCGGGCGACCGCTCCAACAGCTTGCTCTGGCTGAACGTCGCAGCCAAGATTTTCCCCGACGTCACCGCCCCTCTGCGCGCGATGCCGCTCGGCCCCGACTCGCTGAGCGCCGCCGAGGTCGAGCTGATCCGACTGTGGATCGAGGTCGGCGCGGCGAGCCGCACCGCGAGCGTGCCGGGCACGGCCGAGTTGCTCGGCGCATGCCTGCCGGAACCGGATCCGCCACCAGCTCGGTTACCGGCGCCTCTCGGCGGCACAACGGCTACGTCAGCAATCCTTTCCCGGGCACGTGATTGATCTCGAGCCGAATGCCGTCTGGATCCTCAAAAAGCAGCGAGTAGTAACCGGGCGCCCACTCCCCCTCCTCCGGCGGGTGCACGATCTTCGCCCCTCTCCCGACCAGGAATGCGTGCACTTCGTCGACGTCCTCTCGCCGCCGCGCCCTGAAACAGACGTGATGCAGGCCGACGCGGGTCTGCTCGAAGCGTTCGTTTCCGTAGCCGTCGCCACCGGCCTGGATGCCGAAGGCGGTGCGCCCACCGACGCAATAGAGAATGTTGTCTCCCTTGAGGACGGTCTGTAAGCCCATCAAGTGGAGGAGCGGCTCGTAGAACTCTACGCACTCAGGAAAGCGCGAAACCGTCAGCATCGTATGTGCGATCCCATTGATCTCCATGCGTGCCCCCTTTCGCCTGCCGTCAGATCGCACCAACCCCGCTGCGCCGAATCAAGGGGCCGATCGAAAGCCCTTGCACCAAGATCGAGAATAGGACGATCGCATAGGTCACGGCGACCAGTACTTCTCTCTCCGGGCCGCGCGGCAGAGCGAGGGCGAGAGCGACCGAAATGCCGCCGCGCAGGCCGCCCCAGGTGAGGATGCGCACGACGTTTGGGGGAAACTGGCGGGTTCTGCGCAGCGCCGTGATCGAAATCGACACGGATACGAATCGAGCCAACAGCACGGTCGGGATCGCCAGCGCGCCGGCAAGCAGATAGTCGCGGGTGAAGGTCAAGACCAGGACCTCGAGGCCGATCAGTACGAACAACACCGCATTGAGGATCTCGTCGACCAGCTCCCAGAAGGTGTCGAGATGCTCGCGAGTCCGAGGAGACATTGCCATGGTTCGCCCCTGATTGCCGATCAAGAGGCCGGCAACGACGACCGCGATCGGACCCGACAAGTGCAGCCGACCGGCCGCGGCGTAGCTGCCCATCACCAGCGCCAGCGTGATCAACACCTCGACCTGGTAGTTGTCGACGGTCTTCAGCATGCGGTAGGCCAGCCACCCCAAGCCCAGTCCAAACAACGCCCCACCGAAGGCCTCCTGAACGAAAAGGGCGGCGATGTGCGACGCGGAGAGCTCACCGCCGTGTAGGTCGCCGGTGGCGATCTCGAGCAGCACCAGGAAGATCACGACCCCGACGCCGTCGTTGAACAATGACTCTCCGGTGATCTTGGTTTCGAGGCTCTTCGGGACCCCGATCGACTTGAGAATCCCGAGCACAGCAATCGGATCGGTCGGGGAAATCAGTGAGCCGAAGATCAGGCAGTACAGAAACGGCATCTCGAAGCCCACCAAGTCGAAAACGAACCACATCATCGCGCCGACGAGCAGAGTCGACAGCACGACTCCAAAGGACGCCAAAACGGCAACCGGTGCCTTCTGTTCCGACAAGTCCGCGAGGTCGACATGCAGTGCGCCGGCGAACAAAAGGAACGAAAGCATTCCCTGCATGACCGTCCGGTTGAAATCGATCGTGGAGAGCATATCGACCGCCGGATCGACCAGATCGACAACCCCGATCGAGTTGAGTGCGATCATTGCCAACGACATCACCAGCGCGATCAGCATCACGCCGATGGTCGTCGGCAGCTGGATCAGCTTGTGGTTGATGTACCCAAAGACCGCCGCAAGCGAGATCAGGATCGCACTGGTCTCGATCATTCCCATTCCTCAAGCCTCCTCCCGATCCACAAACCGGCTGCCTTCTCAACTCGTCCAGCCCCAGTAAAGCGATCCAATGCCAATCCGTTACGTCTAAGGAAGAGCTGCAACGGCGTCGACCATCGCTCGATGGCAGCCATTACACTCGATGTGGCCAGAACCGCGCCAATAGCTCGGCCTTGCGAATCTTGCCGTTGGGCTCGCGTGGCAGCTCATCGACCGGCTCGACACGCGCCGGGCACTTGTAGCGAGCCAGATTCTCCCTCGCGAAGGCGATCACCACATCGGGATCGATGGTCGCGCCCGAACGCGGCTCCACGACCGCGAACACGGTCTTACCGAGCTCTTCGTCCGGCATGCCCATCACCGCCACATCGGCGACCGCAGGATGCTGTGCCAGCACGGCTTCCACTTCCGCCGGGTAGACGTTCGCCCCACCGGAGATGATCAGATCGGTGCGCCGGTCGGCGATGAACAAGTACCCGTCGTCGTCGAGATACCCGAGGTCGCCGGCGGTAAAGAATCCGTCGCGAAAAGAATGGACATCCCCCTCGGACTCGCTGCGGTAGCGGAAATCGTTGCGTGGACCGCGTACATAGATGAGCCCGACGTCACCGGTCGCACACGGGGTGCCGAACTCGTCCATGATGCGGATCTCGTGCCCGGGCCACGGTCGGCCGACGCTGCCCGGCTTCTCCAACCATTCCTGCGCAGTGATGCGGGTAAATCCCGACTCCGACGCGCCGTAGAACTCGGTGACGACTCCCGGCGGGAAGAGCCCCATGATTCCTCGCTTGACGTGGGCTGGACACGGCGCTGCCGAGTGCATCAACAATCGAACCGAGCGGAGGTCCAACGACTCGCGCACAGCCTTGTCGAGGTGCATGATGCGGGCGAAGTGGGTGGGGACCATGAAGCAATTGGTGACCCGGTGGCGCTCGATCAAGCGCAAGCTCTCCAGCGCGTCGAAATGAGGCATGACCACGGTCGTCGCGCCGATGAGGATATGAAGCTGGGCATATGCTCCCGGAGCGGTGGGATAGAGCGGCCCCGCCGCGAGGTGCACTTCGCGCTCGTCGAGATCCCACATCTGCGCCACCGCGAGGGGCGCCAGGTGTAGCGAGTCCGGCGAGTGACGCCGCTCGACGGCGCGCGGACGCCCGGTGGTCCCGGCGGTGTAGACCAGGACGTTGTATCCCCCGCCGAGGTAGGCAGCATCC
>JANQHZ010000161.1 GCA_028282445.1 Candidatus Binatia bacterium
TGCCGCAACGCCTCTACGCACCAAATCCACGTCTTTCAGCCAGCAGTGGATCTGGTTCCAACTCGGAATGGTGAGGGACGCTTTTCGTCGTCGCTCGCAGAGCGACGACGAAACCTCTGCCTATGCCTCGCCTAAGCCCTCTTGGGTCGGCGAAGCTCTCTGACGACGCCGCAGGCGCCCAAACGCGTCAATTTCGGCACCAAAATGATCGGTTTAGTTTAAGGCCCATTTTCGCCGACTCAACGCCGCCTTCCATAACGAACCCAGCCACTTACGCTGGTCAGACCAAGATGGCCGCACAAGATGGCCACAACGCGACACCCACAACGTTCTCGAAGTACAGGCACAGATCGTACGCCGCCTTGTAAATCGGCAGCGATCTCATTCACTGAGGAAGCGCCCGCTCAACCCGTGACAAGGGTCCATCATGACGCGCCAGGGCAAGAGGAACGACAACAACCCCATTCAGGCAGTGCGGGCTAGGTGCTCACTGTGCGCCATGATTCCCGCTCAAAAATTTTGACCCGGGGCTCGCCCCCGAACCCCCCGAATCAAATGATCCAATAATCAACCTGTGCCCGTAGCTTTAGCGAAGGAGCATCACGAGCCGCCACGTACTGCCCGAACGTAGCTGACGCCCGCCTTGCCGTTGAAGTCCACGTCGCCATTGGTGAAGAAGACGCTCCAAGCGCCGAGCGTGACGCCCCCACTGGTAGTAGACGACCAGTAGAAGTCGGAAGCGGTAGGGCCAAAGATCGGGGCGACACACGGCGCGCCACCGCTGCAGTCGACAATTGACTCCAACTCCGCCGCCTCTCCCGAACTCCCGGCGGGACTCCCACCGCTACTCGGAAGTCGCCAGTCGCAGTGTCCCGCAAAGCAATTAATTCCGCCTCCCCCCACATCGTTCAGTGCGTCGAGAAACAGAGTCTTGGCTCCGCCATCGAATGCTGTTCCGCTGATGCTCCATGTGTACCTATTATTGACGTTGTGCGGATCGCCGCAATTCGCTCCGCCTGGGCAAGGCGAAAACGATCCGACCGTCCCCGTCTTCTTCTCCCACACCAGGCACGTCTGCCGATCGGTCACTGTTTGATCGCCATTGTCGACGTAGCGCGGGCTCGGCGTCGTGAGACTGCACGTTTCCACGCCGGGACAATCCTCATCAAACGCGCAGGTCGTTGTCGCCGTGGTCGAGCACGTCCCGGTGGGTACACACGGTCCGCAGATTTGGCTCACGCACGTCAGCACCACTCCATCCATTCCGGCATCGCAGGTTGTGCCGTCATCTAAGCCCGCGCATTGATTCGGCGTCGGCGTGTCGGTCGCGGTACTCGTAGCTGTCGCCGTCGAAGTGTTGCTGGGAGTCGCAGTCGCAGTGTCCGTTGCCGTCGCTGTTGGCGTGCTCGTCGCTGTCGGCGTATCGGTTTCTGTGCTCGTTGCCGTCGCCGTGGGACTGTCGGTTGCGGTCGGCGTTGGCGGTACGAACGCGATGTTCTCGATATCCAATCGGAGCCCTAACTCGCTATCCGTCAACATCACGAACGAGGCCACGATCTCCGCTCGGCTGTCCGGCGGCGCCGCATCCGCGGGATCATCCACCGCCGCCGGGTCACCGAAGGCCGCGTAGGCGATCCCTGTACCGATGGCCCCCAACGCGATCACCAAAACCGCCGCCTCGCCCCAGCGCCCGTTCCGCCACTGGCCGAAGCCGATGCCGAACAGCAGCAGCACCGCCAAGCCGATTCCAAGGCCCGACAGCAACGGGGCCGGTGCCGCCCCGCCAAGCAACACGGTGATCGCCGCGCCATCCTCGCTTCCGTCGCGGGTAAACAGCGCGTCTTCCGCACCCTCACCGGACAACGCGTAGTGCGCCAGACGTAAGGCTACCGCGTCGCCGAGTAGAGAACTCGGAATTGCGCCGACAATCGAATCCGAGCCGAGCAATCCGCTGTCGACTTCCAACACGAAGCCGGGCAACGTCTGCGCGCCGCCGAAGCTGCCACCGTCGCCACTGCACGTCTCGACCTCGGCCGACACCACCTGCGGCGGCATCAAGTCGGCGTCGACCACTACCGTCACTTGCAGCTCGAAGCCGGGAAGATTGTTCGGCGCGACTGAACCGAGGCTGAAATCGCATCCCGTCGCCGGGTCGTTCCCCACGTCGATGCCGGTCCGGTAAGTGTGCTGCATCGACAGCGTCGCCGCCGCAGGGGCACCGCTCAGCCCCACCAGAATCGCTAAGGCGGCAAGGATCCGCCACCCCTTTGTCGTCGAACGATAGCCCATGCCTCCCCCGTGGGACTTGATGATCGGCGCAGCAAATCGGAATCAAGTGCAAACGTCAATTGGAAAAATCGACCTAGCGATTTTCGCGGCCAAACCGTTTTGCCGCAACGCCTCTACGCACCAAATCCACGTCTTTCAGCCAGCAGTGGATCTGGTTCCAACTCGGAATGGTGAGGGACGCTTCCTCCTACGCTCTGCTAGCTTCGGAGGACCTCATACCAAGCCTCGCCTGTGCCTATGCCCGACCGGCAGTTAAAGCCGTCGTAGCTAGTCCTCGCCCAGCGCCTCCAAGTCCGCCAAATCCTTCTTTCGACCCGTTGCGCGCTTATTTGCAACCAGTTGGTTTCTGCCGAGGTAAGCGACAGGGACGTCACCATAGGAGTCCTCGACCCGGCCGGCGTGGGCTTCTTCCCAACTCACGCCGGAAATTGATGTCAGCAAGTCGACGCGAACCGGAGCAACCCCGAGTTGCACAACCTGGTCCGATTCCTCGAAGTCCGATGCCTCGAGCCCAAGAGACCCAAAGCCAAACTCCGAGAGCGCGTCTACGATCCTCGACGCGTTCTCCAGATCGCATCGCACCAACACATCGAGGTCACCCGTGAATCGCGGCACTCCATGGAAGGCCAACGCGTACGCTCCCACCACAAGGAAGTCTACGTCATGCTTGCGAAACAACGCGAGCAGATCTCTGAAGTCGCTCTGAACTTCCATGAACCTGCCGTCTCAGTACTTCGACAGCTGACATCCGTTCCGCAACGGGTCGACTCAGCCAGTATTCGAGGTCAGCATCCGCCGCGGGTTCGGCAAGTCCCCTCTTACTCACTGATTTCTCAAGCACGGCGTTGAGCATATCAAACCTGGGTTGGATCGGAAACCAATTCGCGTTCGCACTCCGGTCGCCCTGCCGAAATTTTGCTTCTGGTAGGATGGAGGCTCAACCCGCCACGTGGGCGCAAATTGGGTCACGACGGACACCGGCCTTTCAGGCCGGCGACATGGGTTCAAATCCGGTCGGGTACGCTACTCTTCATCGCTCGAAGAGCGATGAAGAGTCCCCTGCCCAAAGCCC
>JANQHZ010000179.1 GCA_028282445.1 Candidatus Binatia bacterium
CGCGGTGTCGACATCTTGGCAGCTCTGCGCAGCCATGCCGCGCAGGAGGGGCTCGAGGCCCCCTTCGGCGACCAGTCGTTCCGGAGCGAAGAACGCATCACGCAGGGCCAAGTGGCCGGCGCCAATCTCCTCACCGTCCGCATCGAGACGCAGAAGTGTCGGGCTCAGGGCGCTGTGCCCGAAACGGTAGGCGGCGGTAGAGAACTCGTTCGCGATACCTACGCGAAGGTTGGACCGGTAGCCGCGATACGGGCGCAACGCATTGCGCCCGAGCAGCGCCGGCAGGAACTCGTTGTACGTAATCGCCTGCATCTGGGCGCCGACGATGCGACGAGCCTGCTGGTAGATCTCTTCGCCCGACAGGCGAGGGTCGCGGCGCCGCAACTCCGCGGCGATTCGATTGTGCTCGCGCACGAATAGCGTGTGCATGGCGGTCAGGCCGACGTGCTCGTTGGCGCGGACGTCGCCGGCGAGGAAGAGCTCCGCTGAGTCGCCGCCGGCATTGGGCAAGCCAAGCTCGTTGAACGGCAACATCCGTCTCGCGCTGGTCGAGAGCTCGCCACTGCCATTGCCCGCGCGCAAGGCTCGCGCGCGCTCGGCGTCCGACCCGTACACGTTGGATGCGTCGATCCAGGCGGTGATTTCGTTGAGCTGTTCGCGAGGATTGCGCGGACTCGTCCCGCTGTCGGTGTCGTAGATCGATCGATTGAAGTCGATCACCTCCTCCCCGGTGAAATCGGGGTCGAAATGCGCATCGCCGAGCGGCACCTCGATCGGCGCCGGCTCGGCCGGGTCGACGCCATCGGTCAAGTCGATGTCGTGATCGAGAAACTGCCCCCACAGCCAGAGGAAATCGGAGGCACCAACCGGATTCGGTAGATCGCCGGCCTGCGCGAACACCGCATTGCTGATCTCGCGCGCGCTCGGCCGATCCGCTCCGGCCAGCGACTCCACGCCGTCGCCGTAGGCGGCGTCCGCGCTGCGCAGGAGTCTGCTCCCGGTCGATCCCATCTGCGGATCGCGCAGGTTGTTGCGTGTACCGTCGATCGTGCGGAAACCCTCGGGCGCTGTTTCGGATTCGCTCGGTGGGCGACGCCGGTCGATACGCCGGGCCGGCGACACCTCGTCTGTGCGAGCGTTACGCCGCCCCCGAACCCGCGCATCGCCGGACTGGGCGACAGCGGCCGGGGGAAAACTGACCGCAGCCGCGGTGACCACAAGAAGAACGACCCGGACTCCAATGCTCCAGTACATGAGGACTCCTTTCCCACTGAGTACAAATGTGTGGGATGTTTTCCCACGCACTATTGCTGCATGCATCTTTCCAATTTCTCAAACCCCAAAAACGGTCGCCCGGCGCCATTGCCATGAATCACGACTTCAAAGAGATTGAAGCGATGCCGAGATACACCGAGAGCGCCAAGGGAAAACTCGTCGACAAAGTCGCCGCGTCGATACGAGCGAAGCCCGGCGGCGAACGCATGGCGGCTCTGCTCGAGCAGTTCTGCCGCCACGCCGCGCCCGAAGACGTCCTCCGGCTCGGCGAAGCGGCGCTGCGGGGAATCGTCGAATCCGCATGGGAGACTCTGAAGTCGCGCAGGGCCGGGGAGGTCGCCGTGCGAGTCTTCAATCCGACCGAAGCCGAGCACGGCTACGACTTGCGATACACGGTCATCGAGATCGTCAACGACGACATGCCGTTTCTGGTCGACTCGGTCCTCGCCGAGCTCAACCGACGCAACATCACCGTGCACACCGTGATTCATCCGGTGCTGAGGGTACGGCGAACACCAACCGGAAGGCTGCAGGAGTTTGCCGGCCGGACCGGTTTGTCGGCCGACGCGGAAACGGAGTCCCTGATCCACATCCAGATCGACCATCACGCTCGCGAGGACGGCCGAGTCGCCATCGAGAATCGGATCCGCTCCGTCCTCGATGACATTCACGCCGCGGTCGCCGACTGGCAGCCAACCCGAGCGAAAGTCGCCGAGGCGATCGCGGAGCTCGAGGCCCATCGTCCTCCGGTATCGCCGCACGAGGTCGACGAGACCGTGGCGTTCCTGCGTTGGCTCGACGATGACCACTTCACGTTTATCGGGTTCCGCGAATACACTTTCGTCGCCGAGGCCGGAAAAACACGGATCGAGATCGTACCCGGGAGCGGACTCGGCATCCTGCGCAAGCCCAGCGTCGTGGTCTACGAGGGACTGCTCGAGCTGGAAGAGCTGCCACCCGAAGTGGCGGAGTACCTGAACAAGCCCGAGCTGCTGACGGTCGCCAAGGCGAACCGGAAGTCGACCGTTCAACGCACCGATCACCTCGACACCATCGCCCTGCGCCGCTTCGACGCCGACGGGAAGGTGATCGGTGGGTGCCTCTTCGCCGGCCTCTTTACCTCGACCGTGTTCACCAGCTCGCCGCAGCAAATCCCCGTCCTGCGGGACCGCGTGGGTGCGGTATTGGAGGCGTCGCAGCTCGAGCCCAAGAGTCACGACGGCCGCGGACTGCTCCATATCCTCGAGACCCTACCGCGCAGCGAGCTGTTTCAGCTCGACCACGACGAGCTACTGGAGATGAGCCTTGGGATCCTGAGGCTGCGGCAGCGCCAGCGGGTGAGGTTGTTCGCGCACAGCGACGTTCTCGGGCGGTGGGTATCGTGTCTGGTCTACGTACCCCGCGACCGCTTTGCGACGAAGCTGCGCAAGCAGCTGGCCGCCATCGTGACCGAGGGCTTCGGCGGAACCCTGAGCGCGTTCCAGACCGCGCTTTCCGACGACCCGATGGCGCGTGTCCACTTCACGGTCAGGACGGTCCCCGGAGCGACGCCGCCCCGCACGATCGAGGAGATCGAGACCCGTCTCGCCGACGCGGCGCGAGATTGGCGCGAGGACCTCGGCGAGGAGCTCGTCGAACGCCACGGTGCCGAGCTCGGCCGCGAGTTGCTGCACGTCTACGGCGACGCCTTTCCGGTCGGCTATCGCGAGCGTCCCGGCGCCGCGACGGAAGCCGCCTCCGACATCGACTACATCGCACAAACGATCGAGAGCGACTGTATCGTTCTCAACCTGTACCGTCCCGCATCGGAGCAATCGACCGCGCTTCGCCTCAAGCTGTACCGACGCAACCACCCGCAGCCGCTCAGCAACGTCCTACCCATCCTCGAGAACATGGGCGTGCGCGTGCTCGATGAAGTTCCCCATCGGATCGTCACCCAATCGCTCGACGAGGTCGTATGGATCCACGATTTCGGCTTGCTGCTCGACTCGGACGAAGAGGTCGATCTCGACGGCGTGAAGGCACTCTTCGAAACCGCCATGCGCGGGGTTTGCCGCGGCGACGCCGAGAACGACGGCTTCAACCGCCTGGTGCTCGCCGCCGGACTGTCCTCGCGCCGCATCGTGGCGTTGCGAGGCTACTGCAAGCTCCTGCTGCAAGCCGGGATTCCGTTCAGCCAGGCCTACATGGAGGCGACGCTCGCCAAGCACCCGGCGATCACCCGCGACATCGTCGATCTATTCGAGGCGCTATTCGACCCCACCGCCCAGAAGACGAGCGAGACGGTCGCCAAACGCCTGCGAAAACGCATCGCCGCGGCGCTGGAAGACGTCGCCTCGCTCGACGAGGATCGAATCCTCCGACGCTTCACCAACGCCATCACGTCGACGCTGCGAACCAACTACTTCCAGAAAGACGGGGACGGTTGCGACAAGACCTACGTCTCTTTCAAGCTCGACAGCCGCAAGCTCGACGACCTTCCGCTACCGCGTCCGCACATCGAGATCTTCGCGTACTCACCTCGATTCGAATCGGTCCACCTGCGAGGCGGCAAGGTAGCGCGCGGAGGCATCCGCTGGTCGGATCGGCGCGAGGACTTCCGCACCGAGATTCTCGGACTCATGAAGGCGCAGATGACCAAGAACGCCGTCATCGTGCCGGTCGGCGCCAAAGGCGGGTTCGTGGTCAAGAACCCGCCCAGCGAGGGCGGACGCGACGCCGTCCAGCAGGAAGGCATTGCCTGCTACAAGACCATGGTTCGGGCGATGCTCGACATCACCGACAA